>JAPPPH010000028.1:0-1257 GCA_028817635.1 Verrucomicrobiales bacterium
GAGTTCACCACAGCCAACGGCCTCAAGGTCACGGGCGATGATAAATCACGCGCCGTGGTTTTGGGCGGATTGCGCGCCAATCAGATTTATCATGCAGTCTTGGCGGCGGAGGATTCCGAGGGCGAAACGGAGACTCGTGACCTGTTTTTCGACACGCTGGACAAGGGCAGCTTTGTGATCGAGGTGGAGGACTACAACTTCAATGCAGGCGAATACCTCGATGAACCGGTGGTGATCCCCGAGTTGGACGAGGATAATATGCTCAACTGGGATGACAACGCATACATTGCCACGGAGGGCTATCTGGACATCGATTACTTCGACAAGAATGAAATCCCTCAATCTGCCACACACCGGTATCGTCCTGAGGATGGGGTGTCCACCGCACCGGCGCTGGATCTGGATCGGGAACCGTTCATTAGTGCGGGTGGCAAGGATAAGGGTGTGTACGACTACGGTATTGCCGAGATCGAGGAAGGCGAATGGTTGAACTACACCCGGACGTTTCCCAAGGGAGACTTCATCGTGTACCTGCGCCAGGCTCAATTCTCCATCGAAAAGGCTGTCGCGACTCTGGAACGGGTCACCGGCGCCACGGATGAGGAAGACCAAACGACCGAGGTGCTGGGCAGCTTCATCGGGAGCGAGTCAGGTGTGGAATACCGCAACGTCCTCCTGACCAACGAAGACGGTACCGAGCCGGTCGTATTGAGCCTGGGCGGCAAGGACACGCTGCGGTTGGTGCATCACACCACCGATGCGAACGATCAGTACCTGAAGCAGAATTATCTGGTCTTCGTCCGGTACGAAAAACCGACGGTCGAGTTGCAGGTCAGCGACTCGGTGCAGGGGCCGTACAAGACGGATGCCGGCGCGAGCATTGACGAGGCGGCCAGAACGATCACGCTTGGCCAAGCGGGGGCAACCCAGTTTTATCGACTGAGCGGTGTCGCCGCGAAGATTACTGACATCCGCTTGGCCGATGGCAAGGTGATCCTCTCGTACGAGTAGAAACCAAGCGCTTGGCCAAGCGACAAAAAAAAGGGAGCCGAATTCGGCTCCCTTTTTGTCATGAGGTGAGTTCCTCCCGCTAAAGTGCTTCCTCACCTTTTTCATCGGTGCGAATCCGAATCGCCCCCTCGACGTCGCTGACGAATATTTTGCCGTCACCGATTTTACCCGTGTTGGCCGCCTTGGTGATCGCGCCGACGCTGGCCTCGGCATTTTCGTCGGTGACGACGACCTCCAGTTTGATCT
>JAPPPH010000028.1:1267-9338 GCA_028817635.1 Verrucomicrobiales bacterium
CAAAAAGTCGACGGTGTACTCACTACCGCGATAAATCTCCGTGTGGCCCTTTTGTCGGCCGAAGCCCTTGACCTCGGAGACGGTCATGCCTTCCACGCCGACTTCTCCCAGCGCATCGCGGACTTCGTCCAATTTAAACGGTTTGATGACTGCTTCGATTTTTTTCATGTCTAATAATCTGTTGCAAGCGGTAGTGCTGCCACAACCTTTTTGTTGTGCGGCACTAAGCTCAAGCTAATGATTATGATGGCAAGTCCTGTGCCAAGCGGAATATGAAACAGGCTTAAAACACTTTAAATGAGTAGGTTAAGTGTTTGGTCAGGTATGTATGAGTGATGCCGGTGTTTTTTTTTTGCGGTAAAATTGAGGTGGTTTTTTGCAGGATGGTCAAAAAGCGACAGTTGGAGGACGGTCGTGAGGTATCGCCCCTCGACTCGTTGCCGGTTTATGCCTAGCCTGCGCCGCGTTGTCTGACATGCTCAAATCCTCTGGCGCCATGGCCGGGGCCACGCTGCTCAGTCGCCTGCTTGGGATGGTGCGGGTGATGGTGTACGCCCGGTTTATGGGGGATGGCCCGGTCGCCAGCGCATTTGTCTACGCCTTTCAAATTCCGAACCTGTTCCGCCGGTTGCTGGGCGAGGGTGCGCTTACGGCGGCGTTCATCCCCCTCTTCAAGCACAAGGAGAAAACCGAGGGCGAAAAAGCGATGTGGCATACGGCCAACGCCGTCGTCTCGGGTCTGGTGGTGGCATCGACGCTAGTGGTGGGACTGGTGATGCTTGGCATCTCGATGGCATTGATTTGGGGAGAGTTCAGTGAGCATACGCAGTTAATGCTGAAGCTGCTGCGTGTGGTGTTCCCGTACATGCTGCTTGTCTGTCTCGCGGCGGTGTTCATGGGCATGCTCAACTCGAGAGGGTTCTTTTTTATCCCAGCGATGGGGGCGACGCTGCTCAACGTGGTGATGATCGCCACGGTGCTGTTCGTCGCGCCAAGCTGGGGAGAGAAACTGGAGGTGCAGATTTTTGCGTTGGCGTTCGGGGTGCTCGTGGCAGGCGTGGCGCAGGCCGGATTTCAACTGCCGTACCTGATGCGCGAGGGGTATCGACCGCGCTGGGTGACACCTTGGCGCAACGACTCCGTGCGTGAGGTGGTGCGCAAAATGATCCCGGCGACCATCGGCGTGGCGGCGTTCCAGTTCAACATCATCATCACACAGACGCTGGCGTTTTGGATTGAGCGCTCGACCGGTTCGAAGATCGTGGCCTCGTTCGAGTACGCTGTTCGGTTGATGGAACTGCCACAGGGTGTGTTCGGTGTGTCGTTGGCGACCTTCCTTTTGCCGACCTTGGCCGGTTTGGCTGCCGAGAAAAAATATCCGGAGTTTCGCGAAAACCTTCAGCGGGGGATGGGTTACCTGTTTTTCGTGAACGCCATTGCGGCGGCGATGTTGATCGTGTTTGCCGAGCCGATGGTGCGCCTGTTGTTTGAGCGCGGGGCGTTCACGGCCGATTCGACCGAACGTGCCAGCTTCGCGCTGATGTGCCTTGCCCCGGGCCTGTTGACTTACTCGGCGGTCAACGTGATGGCCCGGGCCTTTTACGCGATTGGCGACACGAAGGTGCCAATGCAGATCAGTGCCGTCTGCCTAGGGTTGAACCTGATCATCGTGTTGCCGTTGATCTTTGCATTTCCGAAAGGCCAACAGGCGGGCGCGCTGGGTGTGGCCAACGTGGCCAGTTCGCTCGTCAACGTGGCGCTGCTCTCGTATGCGCTGAAACGGAAGATGCCCAAGTGGCGGTTCGGCCCGCTAATAAAGCCGCTGATTGGCATGTTGCTCACGGCCGGCATTGCTGGGGCGCTCGCCTGGTTTTTGCACGCGGAATGGGTGGCGCGGCTGGGCAACGAAACGGTCTGGCTCAAGATCGGAGAGGTGTTTGCTCCGGCGATCCCGGCGGCGTTGGTTTACTGGGGGATCACCTCGGCGATGGGGATCCGTGAGGCGCGCGATTTTGTTGCGCTGGTGCGAAACCGCCGGGCGCAGGGCTAATCGCTTGGTTGTTTTCGCTTTTCACCCCCGGTCAAACCGGCTTAATTGCCCGCCGCAATGAGTCGTTACGCGACAATCACCGTCATCGGCAGGGACAAGACCGGCGTGGTGGCGAGAGTCACCAACCTGTTGTTCGACACCCGCGCCAACATCGAGGCGCTCGAGGAACAAGTCACGCGCGGTCAGTTCAGCATGACCATTCAGGCCAGTTGGAAGGCGACTTCGTTTGACGAGAAGGCGCTTGGCCAGGGGCTGCGTGCGCTTGGCCGTGAACTGGGGATGGAGATTAAATGGTGGTTCACCGACCCGAAGCGCCCTCAACGCATGGCGTTGATGGTGACGAAGGAGCCGCATTGTCTCGACGCCATCCTCGCGGCGGTAAAGTCTGGCAAACTCAAGGCGGACATCGGCTGCGTTATTGGCAACCACCGCGATCTGCAGGCCAAAGCCGAGAAGGCCGGGTTGCCGTTCCACCACGTGTCATGGGCCAACCGAGCGAAGGCGGAGGAGAAGGTGCTGAAAATTCTCGAGAAGGCCGAGGTGGATTTTGTCGTGCTGGCGCGCTTCATGAAAATCCTGTCGCCGAATTTTGTTTGGCGGTTCAAAAACAAGATCATCAACATTCATCCGTCGCTGCTACCCAGTTTTCCGGGGCCGCAACCGTATCGGCAGGCATACGAGCACGGCGTGAAAATCGCCGGCGTCACGGCGCACTTCGTGAGCATGCATCTCGATGAGGGGCCGATCATCGCGCAGGAAAGTTTTCGCATCAAACCCGGTATGACGCTCAAGCAGATCGTGGCCACCGGCCAACCGCTCGAGGCCAAGGCATTGGTGAATGGCATCCGGCTCTACCTCACCCGCCAACTCGACGTGCACTGGGGCGTGGTGAAACAGGTCTGACCGGGCGGCCTATTTTTCCTCGTCGAGGAAATTGATATTCAGGCCGCCACCGGACTGCGACTGCCCTTCGTTGAGGCTGTCCTGCAGGGTAGGGGAAAGGTTCGCCGGTTCGGTTGATGATTCCGCTTGGCCAGCCGTCTGGTCTTCCGGCGACAGTGCGGATCGCAGCGCTCCCTGCACCAGTTCAGCGCAGTGAATTTTCATCGGCGGCAGCGGGCCAAGCTCGCCGGATAATTCCTCCGGCTTCAGTTCCATCGCCTCGTCAGCGGTTTTGCCCTTGATCAACTCGGTGGCGAGGCTAGCCACGGCGATGGCGGTCTCGCAGCCGAAACTCTGGAAGCTGGCCTTGTCGATCACCTTCTCGCCGTCCTGCTCCTTGTATTTCACCCACATGCGCAGCATCTCACCGCACTCGGAGTTACCGACCGTGCCGACGGAATCGGCGTCCGGCATCTCGCCGATGTTCTGGGGATCGCGAATGGCTTCGGCCACTTTTTTCTGAAGTTCGTCGTTCATTTAACTGAGCGTGTAACGGCGGATGGAGGAGTCGACCTCAAGCGACCAGGCGTCGATGCCGCCCCGGAGCGCGTGGACGTTTGGCATGCCGTGGCCGAGATAATAGGCAGCGGCGTCGAGCCCCTTTTGGCCCTGATGATCGATCATCACAAACCGCTGGTCGTTGTCCCAACTGCCGAGGATTTCCTGCATAAGCGGCTGGGTCAGCAGCACAGAGCCGTCGATGTGGACGGCCTCAAATTCCTCGCGCGACCGGATATCCACGAGGCGGATATCTTCTCGCTTGGCCAAGCGCTTGGCCAAGTCGGTCGGCTCGAGCAGGATGCGGGCATCTTCCTCGTGGCTTTGTTGGATTTTTTCGATCACCTCAACGACCGGAAGATCGCCGTTGCGTTCGCAAACGCCGGCCAATGTTTCTTCTGGCCCAAAACCGCAACTGCTGCATCCCCCGATGTGATACTTGCGAAACAAAGCCCGCTGCGCCCCGGGAAAAACCTGAAGCACTTCCTGCATTGAAGACTCGCCTGTGATGGTATCGTTCATTACGCAAACAGTTTGCGGACTTGGTGGATGACCTCGATGAAGCGGTCGACTTCGGCCTCGGTGTTGTAATAATAAAAGCTCGCCCGTGCGGTGGCCGGGACGCCGAGCTTGGCTAGGAGCGGCTGGTTGCAGTGATGACCGGCGCGCAGGGCAACTCCCTTTTGGTCGGCCATGGTAGCGAGGTCGAGCGCGTGGGCGTCCGGCAGGACGAAGCTCACCACTGCGGAGCGGCCTTCGCTTGGCCCGAACAACCGGATGCCGTCGATCTCGGCCAACTGTTCACAGGCGCGCTTGGCCAAGCGCTGGTCATGCTCGAAAATTGCCGCCCTCCCGATGCCGTCGAGATAGTCGATGGCAGCGTGCAGTCCGGCTGCGCCGGCGACGTTGGGCGTTCCGGCTTCGAACTTGTGCGGCGGTTCATTGAAGGTCGATTCGTGATATTCGACTTTGGTGATCATTTCGCCGCCACCCTGATAGGGAGGCATCGCCTCGAGCAGTTCGCGTCGGCCGTAAAGCACGCCGATGCCGGTTGGCCCACAAATTTTATGGCCGGAAAAGGCGAGAAAATCGCAGCCAATCTCGCGAACGTCGACGGGCGCGTGGCCGGCACTTTGGGCGGCATCAACCACGGTGATGACTCCGGCTTCGCGCGCGCGCCGGCAAAGTTCGGTTGCCGGATTGACGGAGCCCATCGTGTTGGAAATTTGAGTGAACGAGAGCAGCTTGGCGCGGTCGAGCTGTTCGTCGAGTTGCGAAAGATCAAGTGCTCCGTCGTCGCCGGTGACTGGGATAAACTCGAGCTTGGCTCCAGTGCGTTTCGCTAGGAATTGCCACGGCACGAGGTTGCTGTGGTGCTCCATCTCGGTCAGCAAAATCGTGTCACCTTCGCGCAGATTCTCCAGTCCCCAAGTTTGGGCCACCAAATTCAGGCTTTCGGTGGTGCCTCGGGTGAAAATGATTTCTTCCCTGCTGTTGGCGTTAAGGTATTCGGCGATGCGTTGACGGGCGCCCTCGTAGGCTTCGGTAGCGCGGTTGCTGAGTTCGTGGATGCCGCGGTGGACGTTGGCGTTGTCGCGCTCGTAGTGGGTGCGGATGGCGTCGATGACGATCTGCGGTTTTTGGCTACTGGCGGCGTTGTCGAGATATACGAGGGGATGACCGTTAACGGTCTGCTCGAGGATGGGGAAATCGTTACGGAGCTTGGCCCAGTCGATCGCTGCCTGAGTTGTCTCCGTGCCCTGACTCATCACATCATGCCCAATTGAAGCTGGGCTTCCTCGGTCATCATGTCGCGGTTCCACGGTGGATCCCAAACGATCTCGACGTCGACCTCGTCCACGCCGTCGATGCAAAGCAGGCGGTTTTGTGCGTCCTGCTGCAGCACCGGTCCCATGCCGCAGCCGGGCGCGGTGAGGGTCATTTTCACTTCGACCTTCCAGCCTCCATCAATCTCAGTCGGTTCACACGAGTAAACCAATCCGAGATCGACGATGTTCACCGGGATCTCCGGATCGTAAACCGTCTTGAGCTGCTTTTGCATCTGCTCATTCAACTCGTCGAGATTCTTCGGGCGCTTGGAGTCCTCGGCGGGGGTCTTGACCGGCTCGAGGCCAAGGGCGTCGGCGTCGCTCCCCTCAATGCGGAACATGTTGCCGTTGATGATGACCGTGTAGGTGCCGCCGAGAGTCTGGGTGATCTGTGCCTGTTCGCCTTGTTGCAGGGTCACCTTGTCGCCGGACGGGACGATGGAGGCATCGACGTCGCGGCTCAATTCGATGAGTTCGGCTGTGTGCATTTAAGTGGTATGTGCGATGGAGTTGCCGGCAAGTGCCCTCACGCGACTGACCATGGAGTGAAGGCCGTTGCGGCGCGTGGGGCTGAGGTGTTTGTCGAGTCCAAGCTGCGCGAACGTTCCCGTGCTGTCGGTGTCCAAAATCTGCTCGGCATTTTTTCCGCTGTAAATCAGAAGCAACACGGCGATCAGGCCCTTGACGATAAAGGCATCCGAGTCGGCGTGAATATCGAACGTGCCGTCTGTCTGGGGTAGCATCCGCAGCCAGACGCTTGCCTGACAACCGTGGACGCGGTGTTCGTCGGTCATCTCGGTCTCGTCGAGGGGCGGCAGTTTTTTGCCAAGCTCGATCAGGTACGCGAATCTTTCCTCCCAGTCACCGAGGAATTCAAAATTCTCGATCAGCTCCTCTATCGTCGTGTCCAGAAAAGTCGTCACTTCAATCGAGGTGATGCTCGCCTTCGAGCCGGTTCCAAACCAGTTGATCGAGTTCCTCGCGAATGCCGTCGTGCTGGATGCGATCGACAATCTCACCGGCGAAACCGTGCATCAACATTCGGCGTGCGGTCTTGGTGTCGAGCCCGCGGGCGCGCAGGTAAAAGATCGCGTCGTCGTCCAGTTCGCCGATGGTGGCTCCGTGGGTGCACTTCACGTCGTCCGCATAAATCTCGAGTTGAGGCTTGGTGTTGGTGGTGGCGTTGTCGCTGAGGATCAGGTTTTTGTTTGTCTGCTTGGCATCGGTTTTTTGTGCGACGGGCTGCACGAGGATTCGCCCGTGAAACACCCCGCGCGACTGGTCGTCGAGGATGCCGTTGAAGTACTCGTGGCTGTCGCAGTGTGGTGCGGCGTGGTCGACGATCATGTGGTGATCGGCAAGCTGGTCGGCACGCGTCATGTACAGCCCGTTGAGCACGCACTCGATGCCAGGCTTGGCCAAGCGCATGCGCAGGTTGTTCCGCGAGAGTCGTGCGCCAAGTGCGAACGAATGAAATGCGTAACGGGCGTCATCGCTCAGCTCTGAGTGCAGCGAGGCCAGGTGGATCGCGTTGATCGACTGATCCTGAAATTTGATGTGCTCGAGATTGGCTCCGGCACCGACACACGTCTCGGTTACGACGTTGGTGCTGGCCGCCGCTTGGCCAAGCGAGAGGTGCGACTCGATGATCGTGCCTTGAGCGTTGGCTTCAGCCTCAATCCAGTTGCGGATGTGTGCCGCCTGACCGGCTTCGTTTGCCGTGGAAAGGAAAACGAGGTGAACCGGCTTGGCCAAGCGGCCGTTGGCCGGGATCCGAATCAACGCGCCATCCGTGAAAAAAGCGTCGTTCAATGCGATGAACGGATTCTGGTCATTGGCAGAGAGCGAACCAATTTCGTTTTCCAAACCGCTCAAGCTCCTGCTGAGATTCGTGACGGTGACGCCGTCCGGTTGCTCAGAGATTATCGAGAGGTCGCTCGAAAAATGGCCGTCGATGAAAACGAGACGATCAACGTCGTGCTGGCCAAAAGTGATGTCGGCAATATCCGCCTGGCCAAGCGCTTGGCCAAGCGGCTCGAGTGTCGGGAGGAAAGGCAGATCGGTCAGTGGCTTGAGGCTGGTGAAGCGCCAATCCTCGTCGCCCGTCGTGGGGTATCCCCGTTCCGCAAAACGGGCCAAGCCAGCCTTGCGAAGCGGTAGCAACGGGCCACCGGCCTGCTCCACTTGGGCAAATGCCTCGACCGGTGCCGGAGGCGTTTTGTTGGTGGTTGCGCTGCTCATGCGGCGTCCCGAATCAGCCAGTCGTAGCCTTTTTCCTCCAGTTCATGCGCGAGCGTCTTGTCGCCGGACTTGATGATGCGGCCGTCGTAAAGCACGTGCACAAAGTCCGGCACGATGTAGTCGAGCAGTCGCTGGTAGTGCGTGATGACGACCTGCGCGTTGTCCGGCCCCTTGAGGCGATTGACGCCGTCGGCCACGATGCGGAGTGCGTCGATGTCCAGCCCCGAGTCGGTCTCGTCGAGAACAGCCAGCTTGGGATTAAGCATCGTCATCTGCAGAATCTCGTTGCGCTTTTTTTCGCCTCCGGAAAAACCGGCGTTGACCGGGCGCTTGAGGAAATCCTCGCTCAGGCCAAGCTCCTTCATTTTCGCCTTCACCGCCTTGAGAAAGTTCATCGCATCGAGTTCCTCCTCGCCGCGGTGTTTGCGAATCTCGTTGGCGGGGGTCGGCTTTAAGAAGGCGCTGTGGGCGGCGGGGGGTGGGTGGGGGTGGGGGGGGGCGGGGAGGGCGG
>JAPPPH010000463.1 GCA_028817635.1 Verrucomicrobiales bacterium
CCGTCAGCTCCGCCTCGGTGAGCGCGCCGTTGCCGTCGGCATCCACCTTGGCGAACGGTTCCGGCAACAGGCCCGGTGCCGCCTCTTCACCGGTGAGCACAGTGTCTTCATCGATGTTCAGCGTGCGCATCAGCCACTGGGCGGTGGCCGCGGGATTCACGTGCAGCGCGGAGTGCGGATAACCGGTCACACCACCCTGTTCCTTGCACCAGCGCAACACCGGCACTGTCCAAGACGGCCAGCCCTCGGTCTTGGTACCTTTGGAGCCGGGGTAGGTTTGGTTTTTCAAATTGAGCAGGCACACGTGGCCAAGCGCCGCCGAGCCGAAGCCGCTGATTTCCAAATCGTACTTCAGCAATGTCAGCGGCTCACTCACGCCATCGGCCAGCGGCGAAAAATAGTCGCGCTGAAAATCAAAACACGGCCCCCACGTGAGCACGCAGCCGACATTAAGCCCCTCGCCCTTCACCTGCGCAAACATGTCCGACGGCCGCACGCCTTTGGTCGGGCTGTCATAGTGCGAACAACCGGCGCCGTGGATGTGATGGTCGCCACTGTAAAAACCAAAACGCGCCGGATCCACCCAGCGCTCCAGCTGAACCGCAATGCGTGCTGCACCTTTGGCCGGCACCGTCACCGTACGTGTGCGCACGCGATATTCGGGCCCGCGCGAGGATTCCATTGTGAACTTCCCCGGCGGCAGCAGCACAACACCCTGATCTGCACGATAGATGTGCGGTTGAAAAAAGAAATCCGGCGCCAAGCGCTTGGCTTGCGGCGGATACACACGCCCGGCGGCATCGCGAAACTCCAGCCGCGCGGTGGTCGGCGCACCGTCCGCATCGCGCACATCTAGCTTCACCGCGCGCGCCGGCAGCACGTTGAACAGCACCGGCACCTCCGCGCGAAAGCCGAGGTCCTGTGTGCCCTGACCGATGTCAAACTGCAGCGTCGCCTCGCGCTTGCCGGCCTCGTGGCTGTAAATCAAAACGATGGCGTACTCCGCCTCCAAACCACTGAGGTTCGGCAGCATTGGTGGTTTACCAAACATTTCCACCGAGAGGAACCGGCCCTTCTCGCCTTTCGTGTTCTCGTTATCCTTCAGCTCCGTTTGCGACTGTCGCCGCAGGATGCCCAGCGCCGCGCCGGAATATACCGGCCCCGCCTGCGGACTGCCCACGCGCACCGGTCGCGCCACCGTGGCGTCATTGAGCACCTTCACGAGAAACGGCGTGAACCCTCCCTGCCGCAACACCGCCTTCGCCGGCCCACGCTGCACCTTCACGCGCAACTCGGGGTTTACTGACACCGACGCCAGCACATGCGCATCCAGAATCTTTTGAATCGCCACAGCATCGCGTTTGCCAATGGCCGCCTCGAGTGCTTTGGTTTCCGCCTCGCTCAACGGCGCCCCGAGCAACTCCAGCGCCTGAATCACCCGCCCCGCATTCGCCCCCAACGGCTGACCCTCGACTTCGGCAACTGGCAGCTCTGCACAAGCCAACTCCGCAAAAAGCAGCAACGCGATCAAAGGTCGAACAAGAGACATT
Organism: Verrucomicrobiales bacterium; assembly: GCA_028817635.1. Classification (GTDB taxonomy): domain Bacteria; phylum Verrucomicrobiota; class Verrucomicrobiia; order Limisphaerales; family UBA1096; genus UBA1096. The sequence continues at coordinate 1,551 of JAPPPH010000463.1, forward strand.
ACGCAGCCATTTTCACCCAAGCTCACTCGGAGTCAACGTCAACGGAACTTCCTAATAGCGAATTCATCTTTTTCCCTTGCCAAGCGAAGGCCGATTTCGTTCCATTTCCACGAAGTCTTTAATTCTACCAACTAAATCCATCATGTGTTGCCCAAGTGTTATCGAAAAAGTTCGCCAGCGCATTTCGCGCCGGGATCTCCTGAAATCCACCGGAGCCGCTGCTGCCGGAGTCCTCGCGGCAGGCTGCCAATCCACAGCCAAAGCCAAGGCCGCCCCGGCTACTGAGCCGATCTCTTTCACCCGGGTGGTGGATCTCAGCCACACACTGCACCCCGACTTCCCCGCTTGGTTTGTGCCAGGCGAAGAGAAGGCTTTTGGCACCAAGACATTCCTTCCCCCGGCGATCGTGGAGGTGGAGCGAATTTTCAAATATGAGGAAATCCAAATTAACCTGAACAAGGTTTCCTACTGGGAACACGTTGGCACTCACATGGATGCGCCGAACCATTTTTCCGAGGGCAGTTCGGTGGAGAAAATTCCGGCCGAGGATTTGGTGTTGCCGCTGGCGGTGATCGACATCAAGGCCAAGGCCGCGCGTGACCCACTGGCACAGGTGACCCTTGAAGACGGGAAAGCTTGGGAGAGCAAAAACGGCCGCATTCCCGAACGCGCCTGCCTCGCAATGAACAGCGGCTGGGCGGCGCACATCAACACGCCCAAATTCAAAAGCACCAACGCGGACGGCGCACACCAGCAACCGGGCTTCCATATCGATGCGATCAATTTCATCATGGAGGAGCGCAACGTCGTCTCGATCGCGGTCGACACATTCTCATTCGACAACCTTCATGCGCCGGAGTACGACGTCCACTACACTTGGCTTGGTGACGAACGCTGGGGCATCGAGGTCGTCAACAACCTCGACGACGTCCCCGCCGTCGGCGCCACCATCATCGTCGGGCGGGCTAGAATCCAAGGCGGCACCGGCGGCCCGCATCGCGTGATGGGCCTGGGCGGACGCGTGGCCAAGCGCTTGGCCAAGCTCGGAAAAAGGTCGCGTGATGGTTGTCGGGGCTCTATTTTTCCGGAGGTGAATCTCTTTCGTTTAATCGTCGTCTCGGCGTTGGCCTTGGGTGGTACGCTTGGCTTGGCAGCCGGCGAACCAGTCCAGTTTAATCGGGATATTCGGCCGATTCTCTCGGACAACTGTTTCGCCTGTCATGGCTTTGACAGCAACAAGCGCAAGGCCGACATGCGGCTCGATGTCTTCAGCGACTCCCTTTACACAGACGAAATCCTCGTGCCGGGTTCCCCTGAAAAAAGTGCGCTCTACCAGCGGATCAACGCCGCAGATCATGACGACGTGATGCCGCCGCAGGACAGCGGCAAGGCGTTGACTGCAGAGCAGAAAACCAAGCTACGCGACTGGATCGCTCAAGGGGCCAAGTTCGAAAAGCACTGGGCGTATCTCCCGGCCAAGCGGCCGCGTGTTCCCGGCGTGCTCAACCGCGCCTGGCCAAGGAACGCCATCGACCATTTCATTCTGGCCAAGCTGGAGACGAACCAACTCGAGCCCGCCGAACCAGCTCCGCCGCACATCCTCGCACGCCGGCTTTACTTCGACCTGATCGGGTTGCCGCCCTCCCCCGAGGCGGTTCATCGTTTTAATTCAGCCAAGTCTCCCGACGTGGCCGACCTCGTTGATGACCTTCTCGCCCGGCCACAGTTCGGTGAACGAATGGCAATTCATTGGCTTGATCTCGTCCGCTACGGCGACAGCAACGGCTATCATGCGGACCTCGAATGGAGTGTGTTTCCCTATCGCGACTACGTGATTCGGGCGTTCAATGAAAACCGGCCGTTCGACGATTTCACCCGCGAACAGATCGCCGGCGACCTGCTACCCAATGCCACGCTACAGCAGAAGGTCGGTGCCTCGTTCAACAGACTCAACATGAAGAGCACCGAGGGCGGAATTCAGGACGCCGAATATCGCGTCAAGTACGCCGCCGACCGCGTGCGCACCACCTCCACCACATGGCTTGGTTCGACGCTTGGTTGCGCCGAGTGTCACGACCATAAATTTGACCCGTTCACAAGCCGTGACTTTTACCAATTCGCCGCGTTCTTCGCGGACATCAAGCAGCTTGGCTATTACCCCGGCGCACAGTCCCGTGGCTGGGGCGAGGTGCTGCGCGTGCCGGATGAAAATCAGGCGAACCGCCTCGCCCAACTCGAGGCGCAACTGGCCAAGGCCGGCAAAGGATTAAACGACGAGGCAAAAAAGAAAAATGAGCCTTACAAAAAGGCACTCACCGAGCGGGACAATTTCCTCAAGTCGATCCCCACCGTGCTCGCCACGGTTTCCACCAAACCGCAGGAGACGCGCATCCTCCCCCGCGGCAACTGGATGGATAAAACAGGCGACGTGGTGCAACCGGACGTACCCGGATTTCTAAAGACTTCGCCGCTCGCCAAGGGCGCCCCGCGCATCGGGTTGGCCGAGTGGCTGGTGGATCACGACAACCCTCTGACCGCCCGCGTATTCGTCAACCGGCTTTGGAAACATTACTTCGGGCGCGGCCTCTCGGGAGTGCTCGACGATGTCGGCTCTCAGGGCGAGCCCCCGACGCATCCCGACCTGCTCGACTGGCTGGCGGTGGAATTCATGGAGTCCGGCTGGAACATCAAACATATCGTCCGACTGATCACGACGTCAAACACCTACCAGCAATCCTCAAGTCATGCGGAGGAATTGGCTACGCTCGACCCGTACAATCAACTGGTTGCCCGGCAGGCCCGGTTCCGGCTGGACGCCGAACTGGTTCGCGACAATGCCCTCTCCGTCAGCGGGCTGCTCTTTCAGCAGATCGGCGGTCGCAGCGTCAAGCCGTACCAACCGGCCGGCTACTGGGCCAACCTGCATTTCCCCAAGCGCACCTACAAGCACGACTCCGGCACCGCCCAATACCGCCGGGGTTTGTACACGCACTGGCAACGGCAGTTCCTCCACCCTGCCCTGCTGGCGTTCGACGCCCCGGCCCGCGAGGAATGCACCGCCGAGCGTCCCCGCTCCAACACGCCGCTCGCTGCCCTTGTGATGCTCAACGACCCCAGCCAAGTCGAGGCCGCCCGCGCATTGGCCGAACTCACCCTGCGACAATCCACAACCGGACTGAAGGCGCGATTCAACGCGCTTGGCCAACAGGTTTTGTCCCGACCGTTCGACGACCGAGAGCAGGTGCTTTTGGCCAAACTGCTGCGTGCACACATAGAGGATTTTGAGGCCAAGCCGGCCGAGGCCGACAAATTAATCCGAACCGGAATCGCACCAGTGCCAGGCGACATCCCCCCGGTCGAGTTGGCTGCGTGGACCTCCGTCGCCCGGGCCGTCCTCAACCTGCATGAAACCATCACCCGCAACTGACCATGAAACTTGAGCACCGAATCGCAAACCAACTGAACCGGCGTAGCTTCCTTGGCCAAGCGGGCATCGGCCTTGGCCTGACCGCGCTGGGTTCGCTGATGAATCCCGGCGGCGGCTTGGCCAAGCCGACCGGTCAGCGCTGGGCCGGCGTGAGGAATCCACCGCCGCGGCCGGTCAAGGCCACGCGCGTGATCTTCCTGTGCATGGCCGGCGGCCCGTCTCACCTCGAAACGTTTGACCACAAACCGGAGTTGGCCAAGCTGCACGGCAAGCCGATGCCGGAGTCGTTCACCAAGGGCCAGCAGATCGCGCAGCTTCAGGGGAAGGAACTCAAGGCGTTCGGGCCGCAGCACGAATTCAAACGCTGGGGCCAATCCGGTCAGGAGTTCACCCATATCTTTCCGCACCTCGGCAAAATCGCGGATGAGATCGCGATCATTCGCTCGATGCAGACCGAGCAGATCACCCACGACCCGCCACACACGTTCAAGCACACAGGCTCGCTCATCGCCGGTCGCCCCGCGATGGGTTCATGGATTAATTACGGTGTGGGCAGCGAAAACCACGCCCTGCCCGGCTGCGGCGTATTGACCTCGGTCGGTGGCGGCCAGTCGCAGCCAATCGCCGCACGGCAGTGGCACAGCGGTTTTTTGCCGAGCCGATTTCAGGGCGTCCGCTTCCGTAGTCAGGGCGATCCTGTGCTCTACGTGAAAAACCCGGACGGCGTCAACCGAGAGCAACAGGGCGACATCGTCAATACCGTGCAGGGGCTCAACCGGCTGGCGAACGAACAGTTCCGCGACCCGGAAATTGAGACACGCATCGCCCAGTACGAAATGGCGTTCCGCATGCAGGCGAGTGTGCCGGAGTTGATGAACATCTCCGACGAGCCACAGCACATTCTCGACATGTACGGCACCAAGGGCGGCGACGGCAGCTACGCCGGCAACTGCCTGCTCGCCCGTCGGCTTGCCGAGCGCGGCGTGCGTTTCATCCAGCTTTACCACCGCGGCTGGGATCATCATGGCGGGATCAAAAAAGGCATCGAGTACACCGCCGGGTTAGTCGACAAAGCCACTGCGGCACTGGTCACCGACCTCCGGCAGCGCGGTTTGCTTGATGACACACTCATCGTTTACGGCGGCGAATTCGGGCGCACCCCGATGGCACAGGGCAACGGGCGCGACCACCACATCAAGGCCTTCTCCATGTGGCTCGCCGGGGCAGGCATCAAGGGTGGCGTCACTCACGGCGCCACGGATGATCTCGGCTACAACGCAGTCAAGGACGTCGTGCACGTGCACGACCTGCACGCCACGATGCTGCATCTGCTCGGCATCCCGCACAAACAGCTCACGTACCGGTTTCAGGGGCGCGACTTCCGCCTGACGGACGTTCACGGCAAACTCGTCAAACCCATCCTGGCATAGCTCGGAACGCTTGATTTTCCGGGTGGATTGGCTCAACTTTCCCCGGTCTCTCTTTGGGCATGAGCCGGTTTATTCAGATGTTTTTTTTACGCACACGACTGGGTGTCATGGCACTTGCCGGGGCGGGTTTGACGCTTGGCCAAGCGACCACTCCCGCTGCGGAAAAAACCAGTGACTACCCCGAAGATCGCTTCTCCATCTGGTCACTGCAGCCGATCGTCAAGCACAGCCCACCCGCGCTTGGCCAAGCGAACCGTGACTGGGCGCGGAACCCGATCGACCATTTCATCGCGGCCAAGCTCAGCGAAAAGCAGCTGACCCATTCCGTCGAGGCCGATCGCCGCACGTTGATCCGCCGCGTGTACTACGACCTGCTTGGCCTCCCTCCGACCCCGGACGAAGTTCGTGAGTTCGTCTCCAACCCGGACCCGATGGCCTACGAGCAACTGGTCGAGCGCCTGCTCGCCTCTCCCCGCTACGGCGAACGCTGGGCGCGCCACTGGCTGGACGTCGTCCACTACGGCGACACTCACGGCTACGACAAGGACAAGCCCCGCCCCAACGCCTGGCCCTACCGCGACTACGTCGTCCGCGCCTTCAACAGCGACAAGCCGTACAGCCGCTTCGTGCAGGAACAGGTCGCCGGCGACGCGCTGTTCCCCGACACACGGGACGGCATCGAGGGGCTTGGATTCATTTCCGCCGGCCCGTGGGATTTCATCGGCCACGCCGAGGTGCCGGAGACCAAGCTCGACGGCCGGATCGCCCGGAATATCGACCGAGACGACATGGTGAAGAATACGATGAACACCTTCATCAGCACCACCGTGCAATGCGCCCGCTGCCACGATCACAAGTTCGACGCAGTCAACATGACCGACTACTACCGGATGCAGGCCGTCTTCGCCGCGCTTGATCGTGCGGATCGCGATTACTACCCCAACCCGGAGACGGCCAAAAAACAGGCGGCGCTCAAAAAACAAATCGCGGAACATCAGGCCGCGCTGAAACAGATTGAAGGCGACATCCAGGCCAAGGGCGGTACCAAGCTTAAGGAACTCACCAAACAACTCGGCGAACTTCGCAAAAAGGCTACGACCAAGCCACGGCCCGAGTCCGGTTACCACAGCCAGATCGTCGCCAAGCCGGACATCACCAAATGGGTGCAGGTCGATCTCGGCGAACCTGTGGAGATCGCGCGCGTCACGCTGGTCGGCACTCACGATAGCTACAACAATATCGGCGACGGATTCGGTTTTCCCGTTCGCTACAAACTTGAGGCATCGAACGATCCCAAGTTCGCCGGGGACACCGTCCTCATCGCCGACCGCACGGCCTTCGACCAGCGCAACCCGGGGATCGCCCCGCAACATTTCAAGTCCAACGGAACCAAGCGCCGTTACGTTCGCCTGACCGCCACCAAGCTGGTCGAGCGAAAAGACGACTTCATTCTCGCTGTGGCTGAACTGCAGGTGCGCGATGCCTCCGGCAACAACGCAGCCAGGGGCAAGACCGTCACCTCGCTCGACTCCATCGAGGCACCGCCCCGCTGGCAGCGAATCAACCTCGTCGATGGACACTACATCGGCCAAACCGCCGACCCGGACTTGGCCAAGCGCCTGGCCGACACCGAGGCGGCACACGCAGATTTGATCAACTCCATCATCAAAGGCGAGATTGCCGACAAACGCAGCCGGGCACAGGCCGCTCTGGCCAAAGCCGAGGCCGCAATGAAGGCGCTGCCCAAGCCGCAACGCGTCTACATCGGCAAGGTTCACACCGGCGGGGGTGCCTTTCGAGGAACCGGCCACGAAGGAGGCAAGCCGCGCACCATTCGCGTGCTGCACCGGGGCGACATGAGCCAGCCAAGGGACGAAGTCGGCCCCGGCACACTGCGCTTGGCCAAGCGCGACGACGGCACGTTTGATCTCTCAGGCGACCACGCGGAGAGCGACCGGCGCGTCGCCCTCGCCCGCTGGCTCACAAAAACGGATCAACCACTCACTTGGCGGTCCATCGTCAACCGCGTTTGGCAATACCACTTCGGTACCGGCATCGTGGCGACACCCAACGACTTCGGCGAGATGGGCGCCCGGCCGACCCATCCGCGACTGCTCGACTGGCTCGCTGCGGAGTTCCGCGACAATGGCCAGTCGATCAAGCAATTGCACCGCCTCATCCTCACCAGCGCCACCTACAGGCAGTCATCCGCAACGAACGAAGCGCATGAAAAAGTCGACAGCCAAAACCGATTCCTCTGGCGCATGAACCGCCGCCAGCTTGAGGCCGAGGCCCTGCGCGACTCCGTCCTCGTTTTGGCCGGCAAAATGAATTTCCAAATGTTCGGCCCCGGCTTCCGTGACTTCGTGCTCGAGCATCCGCAGCACTCGCCGCACTACGAATATTACAAGCACGACCCCGAGGACGTCCGCATCCACCGCCGCTCAGTCTATCGCTTCCTCGTGCGCTCGCAGCAGCAACCGTTCATGACCACGCTCAACTGCGCCGACCCCTCGCAGCAGGTCGCCCGGCGCGACGAAGCCATCACCGCGCTGCAGTCACTCGCCCTGCTCAACAACAAGCTGATGGTCTCTATGGCCCGGCACTTCGCCAACGACCTCGAGCAATCCCAACCGGACACATCGTCCGCAGTGGCCGAGGCATTCTTCCGTACCGTGGGCCGTGCCCCCAACACCAACGAGGCCGCCGACCTCACCGCTTACGCAAAACTACATGGCCTGGCCAACGCCTGCCGCCTGCTGTTCAACCTCAACGAATTTTCCTTTGTCGACTGATGTCTTCCGCTGACTCATCTCAATCAAACCAAGCGCTTGGCCAAGCGCATAGCCGACGTGAATTCCTTTGGCGCTCCGGCGGCGGACTCGGTGGTATCGCGCTGGCCGGAATGCT
>JAPPPH010000050.1 GCA_028817635.1 Verrucomicrobiales bacterium
GATCCTCGAGTCGGTGTTGCTGCCGCAGCCTCCAAAACCGCCCGCACTCACCTCGCGCATAGCCAAGGGCGGCGCCCCGGTGCTGGTGATCGCCGGGCAGAAAGGTCAGTTTTATCGCATCGAGCAGTCGAGCAACCTGCAGGAGTGGAAGGTGTTCAAGCTGGTCGAGGGCTTGGCCAAGCCGGTGGAAGTCAGCGTCCCGGCGGCACCGGCCGGAGGTACGCGGTTTTACCGCACGGTGACACCGTAGTTTTTGCCTTCCGCTTGGCCAAGCGGGTGATTAGCCTCCGGGGCGAAGTAAATTGATCTGTCATGAAGACCATCCGAAACGCCTTTTGTCTGCTGGCAACACTTGGTTTTGTCGGCGCCGGGTTTGCCGCTGAGTCGTCCAAGTCCAAAGCCAAGCCCGCAAAGAATAAAAAACCTGCCGTGAGCGAAACGAAGTCATTTGAACCCACGACCAAGCCGAAGAAGACTGGCGTTGTCACCCTCGGGGCCGGCTGTTTCTGGTGCGTGGAGGCGGTGTATCAGCGGATCGAGGGAGTCACCAAGGTGACCTCCGGCTACATGGGCGGCAAGATCCCGAACCCGACCTACGAGCAGATCTGCACCGGCCGCACTGGCCACGCCGAGGTGGTCAAGGTGGAGTACGATCCGGCCAAGCTCACGTTGGAACAGGTGCTCGCGGTTTTCTGGAAGGCGCACGACCCGACCACACTCAACCGGCAGGGCGCCGACATCGGCACCCAGTATCGTTCGGCGATTTTTTTTCACAGCGAAGCCGACAAGGCCGTGGCCGTGAAATCAAAAAAGAAGGCCGATGCCTCCGGTGAATTTCGCCGACCGATCGTGACCGAGATCACCAAGGCGGCGACGTTTTACAAGGCGGAGGAGTATCACCAAAACTATTTCAATCTGAACTCGAACGCGCCGTACTGCCGCGCGGTCATCTGGCCCAAGCTGCTCAAGCTCGGCCTGAAGTTCAAAAAATAATCCAACCTTCAAACCACACTACATGACCCGCTTGTCAGCCCTCATGCTGTCCGGCCTGTTGTTCGCCGGCGCGGCAATGGCCAAGGATCTTGCCCCCTACGGTTTCAAAAAATTCTTCGACCCAACCCGGTTGATTCAGGTTGAAATCAAGGTGAAACCGGATGACTGGGATCGGATGCGCAAGCAGCACCGCCTGCTGGTGAAGACGCTGCGCACGGACATCCCGCCGACCGATCAGGAGAAACCGTTCGACTACGTGCCGGCGCAGTTGACGATCGACGGCACGAAGGTCGGCAAGGTGGCGATCCGGAAGAAAGGCTTCGTGGGGTCGCTGGATGCGAACCGGCCGTCGTTAAAAATCCAGATCGACCGTTACGACAAAAAGAAGATGTTCGCCGGGGTCGATACGCTCACGCTGAACAACAATCGGCAGGACGGATCGCGGGTGCACCAGTTGATCGGTTACCAGCTATTCCGCGACGCAGGGTTGCCGGCGTCGCACTGCAACCTCGCGCACGTCACGGTCAACGGTAAGTCGCTCGGGATTTATTCCAATGTGGAGTCGCTTGACAAACATCTGTTTCGGCGTGCGTTCGACAGTGCCAAGGGCACGCTGTACGAGGGTACGGTTTGTGATTTTCGGCTGCCTGTGCTGGTTCGTTTCGAGCGCAAGTTCGGCTCCGATAAGGCGGACAAGGTTCTTCGCAAGGCCGCCGTCGCCCTAAAGTCCGGCGACGAAAAACTGCTCAAGGAACTGGGCCGATACGTGGACATGGATCGATTCTACAAATTCTGGGCGATGGAGGTGTTGGCCGGGCACTGGGACGGCTATGTCAGCAACCGGAACAATTATTTCGTCTATTTTGACACCAAGTCAGACCGGCTGCACTTCCTGCCGTGGGGGGTGGATCAATTGGCGACCGACCGGAACATGTTTTGGGATCGGTCGTTTGACCCGCCGAAATCGGTCAAGGCCGACTCCGCCATTCCGCGCCGACTGTATCAACACTCGGAGGGTCGAAAAAAATATTTCGACGCCATGCGGGTGCTGTTGAAAAAGGCGTGGAACGAAAAGGAGCTGCTTGCGCAGATCGATGAATTGCAGGAGCTGATTGAGCCGCATCGCGTGGACAACAACTCATGGGTTAAAGGCAAAACCGAAGCGTTCAAGAAATTCATTCGGAACCGGCGCGAGGAAGTGACGAGCGAATTCGAAGGCGGCAAGACGCCCGAGTGGATGCTGGCTCAGCGGCCGTTGATGAGTGACCTGATAAAGGTGGCGGACGCCAATGGGACGTTTGCGTTGAAGTTGGGCGATGCCGAGAAGAACTCGTTCGGTTTTATTGAGGCCAAAGGCACCAGCAAGTTGACGCTGAAGTGGGGGGACAAAAAAATAGACTTTGGTAAACCGACGTTTGGCATCCGGAAAAACGGCCGCCATTCCGTCACGTTGAGATTGACCCGTGACGACGCGCCGGAGGGCGAGCCCAAGGCAGTCGAGATTCACTTTCCGCAACGGCGCATCGGCGAGGGGGAGTCGGTGCCGTACCGGCTCGACATCTTTGCGAGTCCGGCGCAGGGGAATGTGTTCGTCGACGGCTCGCACGAGCCGGCCGGCAACTTCGGTGGCCGGGTGGTGATCAACCGCTTTGGCACCGAGCCGGGCGACGCGATCGAGGGCCGGCTGGAAAGCGAGGTGTTCCGCTTTCTCCCGCCCAAGGACGAGGAGTAGCGGTCAGCCGCCGGGCTGGATTTTTAGCCGATAAAAGCGCTGCGTCGCGCCGGGGTTGCGGTCAAAAACCTTCAGGGATTGCGCTTGGCCTGAAGGCGCGATGACCTTGAATGATTTCCATTGCGCTTGGCCAAGCGCTTGGCCGAGTGTGTCGATGGACTGCACCTCAACGCCGGTGTCCTTGGGCAGTTCCAGCGAAAGGATCACCCCGCTTGGCCCGACCTGAATCGCCGTGAAGAAAACCTCGGTGCGCTCATCCGCCTGGCCGGGCGAGCCGTTCGGATTCCAACTTGGCCGCCAGCCGTCTTTGCCTAGTTTTTCGTCCTGCGTCGCACCATCCTTGGCAACCAGCGAGAAGCCCTGTCCGTCGGTCGTCGGGAACCAGTCGTCGAGGTAGTTCAGCTTGAGAATGCTCTTGCCGCGTTGGGTGGACAGTTCCAGCGGGCCACCACCGTTGCTCAGCTTGCCCTGATATTCGCCGATCACCGGAATCTCACTGCCGTAGCGCACGGCAAACGCCCGGGCGTTTCGGACGATCAAAAAGCGCTCGCCCGGTTCGAGAATTTTATCCGTGCCATGAAGGAAAGAAAACCGAACCTCCCCGCCGATGGACAGTCCGGAGAGATTGAGTGCGTTCCGGCTGTTGTTGAACAGTTCAACAAATTCAAAGTCGGACGAGCGGAAGGTGGAATCCACCGCGAGTTCGCCGGGCGCAGGGTCGAGCGGGTGGTAGTGGATCTCGGAGAAAACCAGATCGCCGGCGGCCGGGGGCGGTGCGATGGAATAAAATGGAGTGATCGTCCCGGACCACTTGCTGGTCAACGGCGGGTTGCCTGAGCCGGTGCGGGCGCGGTGGTTCGACTTGTAAACGCGGGCGGTCAACAGCGTGCTCTCGTTGATCACGATCGGGTCGGTGTAAAGTTTTGCCTTGGTTGCAACTTTGCCACCGGATCGGCGGGGGTCGGTGCCGTCGAGGGTGTAATAGATTTTGCCACCCTCGGGGGACTTAAGCGTGACAACCGTTCCGGGCGGGATGTAGCCGGCCGGCTTGTCGGATGTCGGCGGATCGACGAACTGCGATTCCATGAAAGTGATGCGATCCCCGAGCCACGTTTGCATGTGCCGGATCTCGCCCTCGTAGGTGCCGCCGTACCGGCTGCGAGGGCGCTGGTTCCAACGGGCGAGGTTGCGTTTTTGGGCCTCGAACAATTCGCCGGCCATGCGGTCGATCAGCCCGTTGATATTGTCGTTGCTGAACTGCGCCCGGCGCAGCTCCTGAAAACGGTCGATGTATTTCTGGTAAAAATCGATGTCCTGAAACATGCGGTTCCACCACGGGTAGTTGAAGAAATCGGTGCCACCGCCGCCCCGCCATTGCTTGGGGTTGCTGTCGCGGCCATCGGTCGAGCCAAGCGCTCGGTCAAAGTCCCAAATCGGGCCGTAGGTGAGTTTACCACCGCGCGGGATGTGCATGTACGTGCTGAGTCGGAGCGCATCGACGTTGAACGCGACAACGTTAAGCAGGTGATGATCGATCGCCGCCTCCACGTCGATGTACTTGGCATAGCCCCGATCCGGATCGCGAAAATTCGCCCCGTTCAGCGCATTGCCCATGTCGTTGAGATACTGGCGGAGCGCCTTTTCGTGCGGATCGAATGCTTTGGACTCCATCTGCTCCTCCTTCGGGTAGACGTACTTGATGCTCTGGCCGGCCGCGCCAAAGCCGGAGTCGCCCGGGTCAGCCCGGTCGATCTTGAGAATGTAACCGCCGGACACCTCCGGCGAGGCTTGGTGTTCGGGGAACAGTTTCTCGACATCGACCCGGTCCGCGTCGCGGTCGATTTTCTCGATCAACGCGTACACGCCGAAGTAGTCGCCGGTGGAGAGCGCGCCGCCGTTGGTGTTCAGGTATACCTCGACGAATCGCGTGCGCGGTGCGTACCGCCCGATCTGCCGACTTAGCTCGTAGATGAATGGATTGTGCATCAGCGAGAGGTCGAAGTTGTACGGCCCCCAGAGCACCCAGTCCGATTCGCTGGGCATGCCGAGCAGCGAGAGGTTTTTGTCTTCGCCGAACTCATCCTGCAACTCGAGCGAGAGCGATGCCTTGGAGCGTCCGCCCGTACTCGAACCGCGTGTCTTGATGCCGACCTGGCTGGCCACGGCGATCTCGTTCCGAAACCGGCTGCGGCCCCGTTCCGGCTCGATGATGGCCATCGACGCTATCTGGTAGTCGCCCGAGGGGGGACGGCCGTCGCCGTAATTCTCCAGCACGATGTACGGCAGGTTGGACGAGGCGTTGTTCAGGCTGCGCTGGGTCTCGAAATACGTCGCGCTGCCGACCGGCCCCATGCCGCCGTTGGGGTGAACCAGCCGCGCCTTGATCGGGGTCGTATTGCTGAGGGTCAGCTTGGCCGTGTAAACCGTCGATGCTCCGTCCGGCACGGAGCCGTCGGTGGTGTAATGGATTTTCGACTCGGCACTGGCGGTCTCCGGCTTGGTCAGCTCAATCTCGAGTGAGGTCTGGAAAAACTGGCTGGGCTGCTTGAACACCACCTCCGCTTCCACGCCGGTCACGGTGTCGTTGTTGCGCTCGCCCGGCGAGGGCTGGAACATGAACCCGAACGACTCCTTCACCTCGGATTTTTTGTACGCGACGATTTCCGGATGGATCAACAGGTCGGAGCTGGTGACCTTGTTGTTCAACCCCTGGATGGCGAGAATGTTTTCTCCCGTCTTCAGCACATCCGCGAACCCGGCAATGCTGAACTCCACCGGGGTGGTCGCGATGGAGTCCGGCCGGTTTTGCGGGGCACCGGATTTCCAGTTGAGCGACGAAGGCGCGTTGTCACTGGCGATCTTTTTACCGTTAATGAACGCAGTGAAGCCGTCCTCGTATTTCAGGCGCAACACCACCTCCTCGATCTGCGACAGGTCCGTCACCGTAAACGGCACGCGGATGTACACCGATTCCGTGCTGTTGCGCATCTCGGAGACACTCAGCCCGATGCGGCTGCCGTAGTCGTACCCGACCGCGGTCTTGCCCTTCTTCCAACTGCTGTCGTCGAAGTCCAGCTCCTTCCAGCCCTTGCCGGCCGTGCTGGTCTTCGGCACCAGCGCGCGTGCGGCGGATTTTTCGCGGAGCAGAATCACCTCGTTGCGCTTCGTGTTGCCCTTGCCGAACGAAACGTCATCGAACTGCTCCGGGTACTTGGGCGCAAACTCGTATGCGACCTTCCCGCCCGCATCCAGCAGGGCGAGGTAGCCGGCTTCGCGGCTGAGCCGGAAATCCGTGTGCAACGGCGCGTTCAAGACCGTGCGATTTTTGCCGGAGGCAAACACCACGCGGTACTCGCGCGAGCCAAGCGTCACATTCGGAAACGTCCACTTGGTTTGGTGGGTGGGATCATCCGTCAGTGCCCAGCCCTTTAGGTTCACCGAAGTGCCGCTTGGGTTGAACAGCTCGATCCAGTCGGAGCGGTCGTCATCGTCGTCCACCACCGTCGATCGATTGACCGCCATGAACTCGGAAATGATCGGCGCCGGCCAAGCGCTTGGCCCGCCGAGCAACAGCAGCGCTGCCGTGAGAATCGGAAAAAACCTCATGTCGTCCCGGAGTTGTCGCCAAACGCCGCCTGCAACGAAAGGAATTTGTTCCGCTTGGCCAAGCGGAAGGAGAGCAGCCGCGAGGTGTTGCCTCGATGAAAAAGTCCGGTCACAGGGAGCCGAGCTTCGGCTTCACCTCTTTCCCGGAGCTGGTGCTCGTGGGATAGGTCGCGTTCTGTGCGTCAAGTTGCTTAACCATCTCAGTCGCCAGAGATAACGCCAATTCGGGTTGTTCGCCGACCAGATTGTTTTTCTCAAACGGATCGAGCTTGAGGTTGTATAGCTCCCATTTTTCAGATGCGTAATTGTAAATGATTTTCCAGTCATTGCGCCGGAATGTGGAAAACAGTGTGTTGCGATGCCTATGCGGGAAATGGGTTAGAAATTCCTGCGGACGATGAGTTCCTTCTGTTGCGGTGAAGTATGGGCTGATATCGAAGCCGTCAATCACGGCGTCTTTGGGAACCTTCGCTCCTGCGATTTTAAGCATGGTGGGCATCAAATCCACACAGGTGACCACATCATGCGCCACCGACTTTGCGGGGATGGCCAGATTTTTCTGCATCGGGTGGTGAGGGTTGGGTTTGGCCCACGAAACAATGAGCGGCACTCTCAGGCCACCCTCAAACCGTGAGCCCTTTTTATCCCGGAACGGGCCGTTCGCAGACCAGGCACTGCCATTGTCGGAGAAAAAGATGACGAGGGTTTCTTCGGCCACGCCAAGCTCATCGAGCTTTTCCATGATATCACCAAGAGATTTGTCCATCCCTTCCACGAGAGTGGCAAAGGCAAGACCATGCCCATCCAACGTGGGATAGTTTTTGATGAAGCGCGTGTCCGGATAGATCCATGGCGCGTGTACCGCGTAGTGACTCATGTAGGCGAAGAATGAATGTCCGGAGTTCACCGCGTCTTCTATCGCTTGGTTCATCTCAAGGGTGATCGCCTCGGTCAGAAAGACATCCGTCCCGTGGTATTTCTCCAGACCGGGTACATCCCAGACATGTTTCCCTGTACGGTGATTGGCCGAGTAATTGTATTTCCCCCAGTAACTGCCGGGGCCACCGCCGCCGAAGCCCGCTAAGTTGACGTCGAACCCGAGGTTAGTCGGATCGCCGGATGGTGTGTCGTCTGGCCCGAAGTGCGCCTTGCCCGCGAAGAGGGTTCGGTAACCAGCTTGCTTCATGAGGCGAGGCAGCAGCGGAAGAGAGCGGTCGAGACCGGTAACACGCCAGTCAGCGGGACTCCTGATTCCAGCCGTTTTGACCAAGCCGGTGTCGATCGAGGATTGCTTTGGATGAGTCCACGTGGTGACGCGGTGCCGGGGTGCCGCCTGTCCGGTCATCAAACTGATGCGTGTTGGAGAACAGACCGAGTAGGAATAGGCGCTTGTGAAAATCCGGCCGCTTTCAGCGAGCTTCGCCATGTTGGGAGTGCGGTAAAGATTGTTGAGTCCGATTTTTTGCGCGTCCCCATCCTTATACAAAAAGGGTACAGACGTATCCCCGACCCCCATGTCATCAACCAGAAAGAAGAGGATGTTGGGCCGTTTATCGGCCCACAAAGTCGTGCTTGTGAGCAAAAACAATATCGCTACGAATAGCCTCATTCGATTTCGTTCAACTTTTTCGGAGCTACTCTTCTGAGACATTTTTCAGCCTTATATTGCGGAATTTCACCCAGCCTGAGTGCCCCTCGGCTCCATAGGTTTGAAAGGCGATAAAGCCCGGTTCAAGGAGGTATGGGTCAGGTTTTTTATCGGTGAAATCAACAATCTGTTTCTTGTTCAGCCAGACCTGAATTCTGTTGTCCACGATCAGTATGCGCAGTTCGTTCCACTTAAGGGGAATCCTGATTTTGTCGTTTTCATCTCCCTTGGCCAACCAATCGTTGAGATACAATCCAACCGGTTCACCCGCCGCACCACGACCAATGTTCACCTGATAGGCGCGTCCGGTTTTTCTGTCCTTGGGTTTACGCAAGTAAACGCCGCTGTTGTATTTGCCGTGCTCGTCTATTTTGAAATCGAGGCGCAACTCAAAGTTTTTGTATTTTCTTTTCGTTTGAAGGTAGCCCCAACGCTTCGCATCGCCGTCCTGACCGCCGGTGAGTACGCCCTTGTTTACAGTCCATTTGGCACTGCCAACGGACTCCCATCCTTCAAGAGAATCCACAGCCAAAAGATTTTCGAACTCAGCCCTAGTCGTGAGGCCCGCTGAAGCGGTTAGACAGAGACAAAAGAGTACGTGTTTCATGTTGCCCATGTTCAGATTCGTTGATGATTTAGGCAAAACAATGACTTAATTGAAGATGGTACGCGCGAAAGGAGTCGAACCTTCACGCCCGAAGGCACCGGAACCTAAATCCGGCGCGTCTACCAATTCCGCCACGCGCGCTTATAAACAACTCTGATTAATGGCTTATTGCCAGAAAAATTAGGCACCAAATTAGGCACCAAATCACCTCGGGCAATCTTCCCTCAATTAGCTCAAAATTCAAGACGATCTTAAAACACCGGCAGGTTGGCTAACAGTGTTGCGCTGGAGAAACCTGAAAAAGTTTCATCCACAGACTAGCCACCGGCATCTGCACAGTTTGGAACGACAACCCCAAGGCGTTCAAGTGGTGGAGGGAGTTGGTTTAATCAGTCCAATCATAAACCCAATTATCATCCCACCTACTCCTTTTTTTCCATTTATCGACAGGGCATTCATATAGGCGACCAAACCAATTGCTGAAACAACTCATTTGCTTTTCACTGAGAACTTCTTCCCATGCATCATCAATTTTTTTATTTTTTAACCAATCTTCAGAGTGCGTGTACATTTCTTTTTCTTCTAATTTACCCCCGCACCATGAACATCTTGGAATTATTGATGACATTAAAACCCTGCCGCAATGAGGGCAAGTCTTGGTAACGCTAGTTTTTCTAATCTCCTTAAGCTTACTATTGTATACAATACTTATT
>JAPPPH010000516.1 GCA_028817635.1 Verrucomicrobiales bacterium
GTAGTCGAGCAATCGCGACTGCTGGTCGACGAGTTGCTGAAGTTGGCGGCGCGAGGCTAGTCGCTTCGGATCGATGTTTGCCGGTAGGCTCAGCTCCGGCAGGGCAAAATTCTTTGAGTTGGGATCGTTCGTGAACAGGAACGGGTCGTGGGCCTTGCCGAGGAAGCTGGCGTGTTGACCCGGAGGTGCGGAGCCGTCGCGCATGATGTACGGGTACGCGACGAAGGTCGGCATATCGCCTTTGGTTGGGGTGAGGTGATCGACCACTGAGCCGTATGCCGGGTACATCTCCTTCGTGTCGCGCAGGCGCTGGTCGTCGAAGTCCGGCGCGCTGCCGGACAAGGCGTAGTAGCCGGCGGAGTTGTGGTTCTTCATGGTGTGGTGAACGCTGCGGACGAGCGTCACCTTGTTCATGATCTTGGCCACCGCCGGCATGTGCTCGTTGGTGATGACGCCGGGCAGGTTGGTATCAATCCACTTGTGCGGCGAGCGGATGCCGTCCGGCGCGTCCGGCTTCATGTCGAACATGTCTAGCTGGCTCGGGCCGCCCCATTGAAAAAGAAAAACGACCGACTTGGCCTTGGGCGCGATCCTGCGCTTGGCCTCCTCGGCGGCGAAGAGCTTGCGCATGTTCAGCCCAAGCAGGCCCAGACCGCCCACGCGAAGGGCGCTTCGTCGATTGAGTGGATGGAATGCGTTCATGGAGCTATCGGCGCAAAATAAATTCCTTTGAGTTCATCAGTGCCCAAGCGATGTCTTCGAGTTGCTTGCGCTTGGCCTCGGTTGTTTCGCCCTTGGCCAAGTGCTGTAGGCCGGCCTCGAGTTCGTTGGCTGTGGGTGGGCGTGACAGGGCGGTCCAGTAGAGTGATTCCAGTGTCTGCTGCGCCGGTTGGTCGGCCTTGGCCAAGCGCTCGAGCCGGTTGGCCTTGCTGGTCAACAGGCCGTTCAACACCGGGCCGCTGATCATCTGGAACGCCTGCGCGAGGGTGGTCTCATCGGAGCGTTCGCATTCGCAATTGAGCAGCCGTTGTGGTTTGCCGAACGCCTCCAGCACAACGTCGACGATGTCGTTTTTACTGCGCCGCCGCTTTTCCTTGATGGTGTTGGCCACCTGCACAACGCGCGTGCCGGGCGGATGATCCCGGATGGGGAGGGGCGCATCGGCCACCTGTGCCTGTGTGTCGAGCAACTGCTCGGCGCTCAGGCGGCGGGGGATCGCGTGCGAGTAATTGATTTCGTCACCGGCATTTGTGGCGTTGGGCTCGGAGGCAAGCTGGTATGTCGCGGAACTCGTGATTAGGCGAATCATGTGCCGAAGGTCGTAGCCGCTGGCGATGAACTCCGTCGCGAGCAAATCAAGCAATACCGGGTGCGTGGCCGGGTTGGTTGGACGAAAGTCGTCGATCGGGTTCACCAGTCCGCGGCCCATGAGGTGAAACCAAATTCGATTCGCCTGCGCACGGGCGAAGAACGGATTATCCGGGGCTGTCATCCACTTGGCCATCTCGCGTAGCGGATCGTCGCCCCCGGGCACCGGTTGTCCCGCGGAGAGAAAACGCGCCGGGGCGGCCTTGCCGGTCTTGGGGTTTTTCACGCTGCCGTTCGATTTCATGTAGACGACCTGTTCACCGTTGAACTCGTGTTTGTCCAGTCCGTCCCGGCGGATGTTTTTCAGCAGCTTGTAGTCGATTTTCGCGAACGCACTGGCCCAGTCGTAGTAGTCTCCCTGCGTCCAGCGATCGAACGGGTGATTGTGGCACTGCGCGCATTGCAGCCGTCTCCCGAGGAACACCTGCGCGGTGGCCTCAGCCAGTTCCTGCGGCTTGCGGATCGCGCGAAAATAGTTGGCCGCCGGGTTGGTGTATGTGCTGCCGCGGGCGGAGATGATCGACCGGGCGAATTCGTCCAACGGCGTGTTGTCGGCAATGCGATCGCGAATCCAGCCGTGAAACAGTTGCACGCCCTTGGGGTCGAGCGTGCGCACCTCGACGTTCAGCAGGTCGGCCCACTTGAGCGCCCAAAACTCGGCGAACTCCTCCCTCTCCATCAGCCGGTTTACCAGTTTTTTGCGCTTGGCCGGGTCAGTGTCGGTGACGAATTCGCGTGCCTCGTTTTCCGTTGGCAACAGGCCGATCAAGTCCAGATAGGCGCGACGCATGAACACCGTGTCATCCGCGACGGGCGAAGGGTTGATCCTCAGCTTTTGCAATTTGCCGAAGATCATCGTGTCAATCATACCCTGCGTGGTGGGCGGACTCCATGCGAAGCCAACACGTTTCGGAACGTAGGCCAGCCGCACCGGTTCCTGCCGGTTCAAAAAACGGACGAGCACGGTGGTCTCCCCCGGCTTGTTGAATGTCACTTGGCCAAGCGGAGTGACCTCGAGCAGATTGTTGGACGGTTCGTAGACAGCCTGCGACGTGACGTCGCGTTCGCTGCCGTCGGCGAAGCGGGCCTTGGCCGTGATTTGAATTTGGTTGTTCGGCGCGTAGAGAGCGCGTTGAGTTGGGGCGACTTCCAATGCGGTGAGCTTGGGCGCTTGGCCGGTGTCATTCTTAGCGCCTTCGGCGATCCATTGGCGGAGGATGCGGTACTCCCACGAATCCACCTCGAATCGTCGTCGCCCCTCGTGTGGGATTTGTGCGGTGGCTTTTTTAAGGAGTAGGCTTTCGTCCGGCTCGATGAGATTGAGGCGGCGGCCCAGCTCGTTGCGGGCGATCACCTTCCAGTCCTCGGCGGGGGATTCACCGCGCAGGCTGATCTTGAAGCCGCCTTTGCCGTTGGCGTTGCCGTGGCAGGTGCCCATATTGCAGCCGGCCTTGGCCAACACCGCCATCACCTCGTTTTGATACGAAACAGGCGCGGCCATCGCCACGGGCAGGCAGGCAAAACCAAGCAGGAAAAGTACCCTGTTAAGCAACTGATTCAACCGCCCAAAAACGCCGCAATGGGCCGGTTTTTTCAAGTTTTTTCCGGTTGGCCAAGCGGATTATTCCCGTGTCAAATAGGCGATGAGATCGAGTATTTGCTGCTTCTCCAGCGTGTTGACCGTGCCGGGTGGCATGTTGGAGACGTTCAGTTTTTTGCGGCTGACGATGAGCGCCTTGGCCAAGCGCAACGGTGCGCCGGTGGCGGAGAGGCTGCGCAGCACGACCACAGCGTCGGTTTCATCCTGCACTTGGCCAAGGTGCACCTCCCCGTCGCTCATATTGAATTGTTGCAGGACGTACTCATCGGGGATCGTGCGTGACGGTTCGAGGATGGACTCGAGCACCTCCTCCGGTTTCATCCGCTTGGCCAAGTTGCTCAGGTCCGGGCCAACACTGCCGCCGATGCCGTCCAGCCGATGGCACTGGGCGCAGCCGACCTTGGCGTAGGCGCTGCGGCCACGGGTCAGGTTGTCCGGTTCGTGGGCAATTTCAAATCCGGATTCGAAATTAGCCGGCTTCCAGTTTTTCACGAAGACCGCGCTTGGCTGCATGCCGCTAATCCATTCACGAAATAGGGCCACGGCGGCGTCATCGACCGCGCCGCTGACGAGTGGCGGCATTTGGCCGCGACCGCGCCGGTTCAAGCGGCTGAGTAGCACGGACTGATCCGGTGCGCCGGGGGAGACGAGCATGGCGTTTTGAATGCCGAACGTGTCGTGCTGGGGCCGGGCACCGATCAGGCTCATCTGGTCGTTCGCCGTGCCAAGGCTGAGTAGCATTTTTGAATTGCCGCCGCCGGCGTGAATATGGCAGCCGGAACAGTTGATGTGCAGATAGGAGCGCGCGCGTTGCTCAAGGCTGGCGGTCGGGTCGTAGGGGTTGGCCAGTGATCGTGGCTTCTTGTCCGGTCGTTTGTAAGGTTTGTTAAAGAGGCCGATGTGCGAAAAGGTGCGGAGTTGATTGTCGCTCACGCCGGGAAAGTCGTGGGCGCGATCCGTGTTCAGGCCGGTCAGGCCAAGAACAAACCCGGCGGCCCGGCTGTGGCAGGTCATGCAGTCGGCCCGGCTGGGGAACACCCAGTCGTGTCGACGAAAACCGCCCGGCGATTTTTGATCTGAGATCCGCAACGTGGTCCGGTCTCCGCCCTTGGCCACTAACTCGGCGTTGGTTTGTGCCTCGTTCCATTTGTATGAGTAGCCGACCCATTCGTTTTGCTGCCGAAGCATGATGCGAGTCTCGATGCGAAACGGCTCGGCCAGGCCAAGCGCACTTTCCCGGTGCACAGTCAGGGTCTGGACGAGTGCCGTTCCGTTAGGAAAACTCCACGCCCCGTTTTGGTTGAAGCCTACTTTTTCCTCACCCGGCACGGCCATCCAGCGTTCGGTAGTCGCACCATCGTTCCAGCCGGAGGCGATCACGGAGTAGCCCAGAACGCCCGGGTGCATTTCGTGAGTTTTCGTGTCCACGAACAGGCCGGTCTCACTAAGGCGTTGCGGAAAAGGGGCAGCGGGTCGGGTGCGGGGGTGGCGTTCCAGTCGATAAAAACCGCTCGCGTGGTCGACGACCAGCAGTTCGCCGGAATGGGTCGTGGCGAAACCGGTGATGGCCAACTGCGTGTCGGCGATTTCCTGCAGAGCCAGTTGCTTTTCGCCATCGTGTTTGATGCTCCAGATTTTGCCGGTGCCGTAGTCGCCGTAAATGTAGTGGCCGCGAAGCTCACTCCACTTTAGTCCGTAGTAAACGACGCCTCCGGTGATCGATCGCGCCTCGGAGTGGGGATGCTCGGCGGTGGGCAGGGTCAACGGATGCGGCCCCATTCTGCGGTTTTGATAAAACGGATGGCTGCCCTCGTAGACGCTCCAACCGTAGTTTTCCCCTGCGCGCACGAGGTGGACTGTCTCCCACAAATCCTGCCCGTTGTTGCCCACCCAGACGTGACCGGTCAACGCATCCACGGCCAGCCGCCATGGGTTGCGCAGGCCGTAGGCATACAGCTCGCCCCGCGCGTCGGGGAGATTGATGAACGGGTTGTCAGGGGGGATGCGATACGGCTCGTCCTCGCTCGTTTCGCTGATGTCTATGCGCAGTACGCCGCCGAGCAAGTCGTCCAGCGTTTGGCCGGAAACCCAGTTGTCGGAGTCGCTTGTGCCGTCGCCGGTCGAGATGTAGAGCATGCCATCCAATCCGAAGGCGATCCCTCCGCCGTCATGCCCTCCGGAGCGCCATTCGATGATTGAGTGCTCTGAGGCGAGGTCGATTTCCGACGAGCCCCGAGGCAGTGTGACGCGCGAAATGCGGTTGGCTTTTTGGCCGTCAAACGCCTCCAAATTCAGGTTGCTGAAAAGGTAAAGATGTCCGTTCTCGGTGTAGTTCGGGTCAAAGCAAAACGAGTAAACATTTCGTCCCGGCAACTCGAGCAGCACCTCGCGTTCCTTGGCCTCGGGGTGATCCTCGAACGCAATCAGTTGAGTTGGCTTGCCGCCGCCGTGATGGAGCAGGGAGAAGAGTCTCGATGACTGGGGTTCTGCGGCGATGAACATTGGCGAGCGCCAAACCTGATTGGTGTACGCCGGCGTGGCGCGAAACGGCGGCGGCGGTTCCGGGGTTCCAATGAGTCTCGTGTTTTCCCAAATCTCCCGCTTGGCCAAGCCGAACGGCTTGGCCTCGTCAGCCCAACTCTGGTCGACGGACGGAAGCCAAGCCGCCAGCAGCATGGCGGATACGACGAATATAAACTGAAATTTAGAGGGCTGGGACACGGCCGCGGACAAAATAAATGTCACACTGCAGCAGGGCAAGCCAAGCGCTAGGCCAAGCGGAATGGGTTGGCAGCCGTGCCGCCGTCAGCGAAGATTCCGGCCATGGACTTGAACGGAAAAGTGGCCCTCATCACGGGAGGAAGCCGGGGCGTCGGTGCGGCAACGGCGTTGCAATTGGCCAAGCGCGGTTGCCATGTCGCGATCAACTGCAGTCGCACGGCGGACCGGGCCAAGCAGGTGGCAGAGCAGTGCCAAGCAAATGGCGTTCGCGCGGCGGTGGTGCAGGGCGACGTGGCGGCCGATGCGGATTGCCGGCGGATAGTCGTGGAGACCATCGATGCACTTGGGCAACTGGACATTCTCGTCAACAACGCCGGGACGACTCGCTTCATCGATTTTCAAAACCTCGACGATGTGAAAGATGAGGACTGGGATGATATCCTCAGTGTGAATTTGAAGGGGCCGTTCCAATGCGCGCGGGCTGCACGGGCGGCGCTTGAGGCGAGTGATTTCGGTGTAATCGTCAACACCGCTAGCGTGGCCGGTATGACCGGGGTGGGCAGCTCGATCCCGTACTGCGCCTCCAAGGCGGCTGTCATCAATCTCACGCTCTCGCTGGCGCGGACGCTTGGCCCGAAGATTCGAGTCAACGCCGTCGCCCCCGGATTCATTGAGGGCGAGTGGCTCCAGAATGGCCTCGGCGAAAACTACGAAGCCGTGCGAGCGAAGAAAGCAGGGGAGGGACTGTTGGACGCCGTCAGCACACCGGACGATATCGCAGACGGAATTCTCTCGATGATAACCTGCCAAAAAGTGACCGGCCACATACTAACCGTCGACACCGGCCACACCATCGGTCCCCGGATCGGTAGTGGGCTTTAATATAGCAAAAAAACGCGCAACGAATTGCGCGTTTCGAGAGTGGCTTGGCCAAGCGCTTGGCTTAGCGAGCTTCGACCGGGACGTATTTCAAGTCGTCCGGCCCATCGTAAAGACTCTTCGGACGGATGAGGCGGTTGTCGGCCAATTGCTCCAGCACGTGCGCCGTCCAACCCGAGGTGCGGGCGATGGCGAACAGCGGCGTAAACAGGTCGGTCGGAATACCCAGCGAGTAGTAGACAGTGGCGGAGTAAAAATCGACATTCGGGTGCAGGTTCTTTTTGGAAACCATGAGGTCGCGAATGCGCTCGCTCATGTCCAGCCACTTCGTTTCGCCGAGTTCACCGCTCAGTTTCTCAGCCATGGCCTTGAGGTGCGGCGCACGAGGATCGAGCACCTTGTATACCCGGTGGCCGATACCCATGATTTTAACCTTGTTCTTCAGGCAGTCCTCGACGAAGGCATCGACCTTGTCGACGCTGCCAATTTCCTGAAGCATCTTGATCACACCCTCGTTGGCCCCGCCGTGAAGTGGCCCCTTGAGCGTGCCGATGGCGGAGGTGATCGCCGAGTACATCCCGCTCAGGGTGGCGATGGTGACCCGGGCGGAAAACGTGGAGGCGTTCATGCCGTGATCGGCGTGCAGGATGTAGCACATGTCGATCGTCTTCTCCTTGGCCTCACTCGGTTTTTCGCCATCGACGAGATAAAGGAAGTTGGCGGCTTCGCCAAGGGTGGGGTCGGACTCTGGAAGCGGCTTGCCTTGTCGGGCAAGATGGAAGTAAGCGGTGATGACCGGCACCTGTGCAATGAGTTTGATGGCTCGAGCGGCCTGATCCTCGATCGAATCTTGAGCTTCAGGTGGCTCGTAACAGGCGAGCGCGGAAACAACAGTGCGGATGGCACGCATCGGCGAGGCGTCTTTGGGGAGTTGCTTTATCAAATCGACAACGCCGTCCGGAAGTTTTCGGGCTGCGGCCAATTCAGCCTTCAGGGTGGCCAGTTCCTCTTCGTTGGGTAACTTGCCGCGGTGTAGCAGGTGGACGACCTCCTCGTAGGTAGCCTTGCCGGCCAACTCATTGATGTTGTATCCGCAATAGATCAGTTCGCCGTCCAACCCGCGAACGTCACTCAATTTTGTGGTCGCCGCGACCACACCCTCTAAACCCTTGCTGGGTGCCGGTTTATCCGTATCACTCATTCTGCAAAAAATGTGAAATCCCTTTTTTGGGGGCGGGAATTGTAATTTAACCCGCAAATCAGAGCAACGGTTTTCGGAATTCGTTGATCCAAATCATGCTTGGCAGCCCCGATATACGCACCGCGCGGTGCAGGTTTCTGCAACCTCAACGGCCGTCAGGAGCGGCAGGCTTGGCTTTAGACGTTCCCATATCCAAAGAGCCACGTTTTCACTGGTGGGATTCTCCAAACCCTCAATTTCATTGAGATAATGGTGATCCAGTTGCTCCCAGAGCGGCTTGAACGCTGTTGAGATATCGGCGTAATCGATCACCCAGCCAAGTTTGGGGTCGCATTCGCCCTCGACCACGATTTCTGCCTTGAAACTGTGCCCGTGCAGCCGGCGACACTTGTGATTCTCCGGCAGATGCGGCAGGTAGTGGGCGGCCTCGAATTGAAAGGTCTTGCGTAGTTCCATTATCAAATTGTCTCCAGATCGGTCCAGCGAATGAAGTCGGCCAACGGCGGCCGGCCGTCATGACGCCATGCCAGTGGTGGGCGTTGCATTTTGCCGAGTGGGCATACCCGAGGCACGCCCCACGTGCCGAGTTTCAGCGCAAACTCCCGCAGCTTGGCTTCACTGGCAGCGATGCCCACGGTCGAAATATTCTCCCGGTACGGCTCTAGGATGTGCATCAACTCGTCAAGATGCTCGGTCGGTTTCACAAAGATGAACCGATTGAGCGGAGAGTTTTGAAACTGCTTTTCGTCCTCCTGCACGACGGTCCATTCGGTGGTATCTTCACTCTCCCAAAGGATGGCGCCGACATTGTTGGCGGAGCGAATTTTGTAAAACCGTCGCATATTGGCGATCGCGCCCGCTTCCTTCGTCGAGAGCTCACCACGGGGCAGCGTCTCACTGCGTGCCGCCAATTCCTCCGACAACATCTCTGCGAATCGCTCCGGTTTAAGGTTGCCAAATTCCTCGACGTAAATGACGTGAGGGGAGAGGCAGCCGTGTTGATTCCATGCAACCACGTCGTCTGCGGCGCGCGAGATAATAGTTTGTGTTCCCATCACCTCATTGGCGAGTTGCTCCACGTACCCCAGGCTGACGCGGTGCCCGTACCCGACGAACCGTTTGCCCAGAGGCAGTCGGTTGCGTACTGCGCCCACGGTCTCGTCACTGCCGGTCGCTACGATGCAGTCCGCCTCCCTGAACAATTCCCCCTCAAGCGTCTCATTACCACCGTCCCATTCCGCGATCTCGAGTGACGAGGCCAAACCCGGTTCGACGTAGTGCAGCGAGTGGCCAAACAACCGAGGGAGCAGCGACTTGCCCGAGGCGCATTTTACAAACTGCGCCGAACGGAGCAGCAGCCCGAATGCGATCGACTGAAAGATCGGTGCCGGAAGATTCCCCGGGGCAACGTGTGCGATGAGTTGTGGCCCATGCACCATCCGGTCTGATATACACATCTGACGCTGCCGACGCATAGAGAGGTGGAGATCTCGGT
>JAPPPH010000276.1 GCA_028817635.1 Verrucomicrobiales bacterium
CCCAGTTTTTTGAACCGGCTTTTGATGTGTTTGTAGTGGAAATCAGTGGAACAGATGGACTCGAGTTCGCCCTTTTTGAATTGCTTCGCGACTTCGGGGTCTGACAGGAGTTGCTTCAAAAAGTCGGCATCGTCCCGGCCGTCGTGCTTGGTTTTCCAAGTCTCCATGGCGTTGCGCTGGACAAGCGAGTACGATTCCTCGCGGGTGAGGCCCTTGCGGATGAGCGCGAGCAGCACCGACTGGGAGTTCCACATGCCAAGCGATTGGCCGAGGTTTTTCTCCATGTTTTTGGGATAAACGATTAGGCCCTTGGTCAGGTCGGTCAACTTGTGGAGCATGTAGTTGAGCAGCGTGCAGGAGTCCGGAAAAATGACGCGCTCGACGGAACTGTGGCTGATATCGCGCTCGTGCCATAGGGCGACGTTCTCGAGAGCGGCGATGGCATTGCCACGTAACACGCGCGCCAGCCCGGTGAGGCGTTCGCCGGTGATGGGATTGCGTTTGTGTGGCATGGCGCTCGAGCCTTTTTGGCCCTTCGCAAAATATTCCTCGGCCTCGAGTACTTCGGTGCGTTGCAGGTGCCGGAACTCGGTGGCCCAGCGCTCGATGCTTGCGCCGACGATGGCAACGGTGGTCATGAATTCCGCGTGGATGTCACGCTGCACGACCTGTGTCGCGATCGGCGCCGGCTTGAGCCCGAGCTTGCGGCAGACGTATGCCTCGATCTTCGGCGACAGATGCGCGCTTGTGCCGACTGCGCCGGACAGTTTGCCGATGGCGACGCGCGGCTTGAGGGTCTCGAGCCGTTCCAGTGCGCGGCCGAACTCGTCGTACATCAGGGCCATCTTGAGGCCGAAGGTGGTCGGCTCGGCGTTGATGCCGTGGCTGCGGCCGATCATCGGAGTGTACATGTGCTTGCGCGCCTTGGCTCCGATGACCTTCCGGAGACGCTTGACGTCGGCGATGAGAATCTTGAGCGACTCGTTCATTTGCACCGCGAATGCCGTGTCGATGATGTCGCTGCTGGTCAGGCCAAAGTGCAGCCAGCGGCTGGCCGGTTTGCCGATGTTCTCCGAGACGTTGGTGGTGAAGGCGATGACGTCGTGATTTAGCGTCCGTTCGAGTTCGCGGCAGCGTTCGATGGTGAAGGAGGCGTTGTCCTTCATCTGCTTGAGGTGCTTTTTTGGGACGAGTCCCTCGTCGCAAAGTGCCTCGGCCGCGAGCAGTTCGATGTCCAGCCAGATTTCGAGTTTTCGCTGTTCCGTCCAAATGTCCCTCATCTCGGGACGGGTATAACGTCCTATCATGCGCGGACAGGGTAATGCACTTGGCCAAGCGCGGCGAGTGAGATGTGTGCCGGGCCGCTTGACCCGGGCCGGTGGGGCGGTCAAAGATGCCGCATGCGCCGTTTTCTTTTCATGATCGCCGGCTTGGTTTGCACTGCAGCGCTTGGCCAAGCGAAGGATTTTTATGTCCACGACTGGACGAAGATTCATGCCAATAAACACTTTTGGGCCGAGGGAGGTGCCGTGGGGGATTTTAACCGGGACGGCCACGGCGATCTCGTGGTGGGGCCGTACTGGTATGCGGGGCCGGATTTCAAGGCCAAGCACGAAATTTATCCGGCGGCGGAGTCGTTCGAGATGAAGGACAAGGACGGCAAGACCGTCAAGGTGCCCGGTTTTCCGGGGGCGATCAGCGGGCGCAACGGTTACTCGGCGAATTTCCTATGCTACGTGTACGACCTGAACAGCGATGGCTGGGACGATGTGCTGGTGATGGGTTTTCCTGGCAAGGAGTCGCCTTGGTTTGAGAACCCAAAGGGTAAGCCGGGCCTGTGGAAGAAACACATTTCCATCCACGTCACCGACAACGAGTCGCCGCATTTCGAGGACATCACCGGGGACGGTAAGCCGGAGATCATCTGTAACTCGGAAGGCTACTTCATTTACGCCGAGCCGAACTGGGATGAGCCGGAAAAACCGTGGACCGTTCACCGCGTGACGGCCAAGGGCAAGTGGCAGCGCTTCACCCACGGCATGGGCGTGGGCGACATCAGCGGTGATGGCCGGAAGGATATCATGGACATGAACGGCTGGTGGGAGCAGCCAGAGTCGCTCAAGGGCGATCCGCAGTGGAAGTTTCATCCGTTCAAGTTTTCCCCGGGCGGCGGAGCGCACATGTACGCTTATGACGTCGACGGTGATGGGGACAATGACGTCATCACCTCACTCGCCGCACACGGCTACGGCCTGTGCTGGTACGAGCACCAAAAGAAGGATGGGAAAATTACCTTCGTGCCGCACACGTTCATGAATGCCAAGCCGGAGGAGAACAAGTACGGCGTCAAGTTTAGCCAACTGCACGCGATCGACCTCGTGGACATGAACCGTGACGGGCTGATGGACATCGTTACCGGCAAGCGATTCTGGGCGCATGGCCCGAACGGCGACGCCGAGCCCAACGCGCCTGCCGTGTTGTACTGGTTCGAGTTGCGCCGCAGCAAAAAGAACGGCGTCGACTGGATCCCGCACCTCGTCGACACCGATTCCGGGATCGGCACACAGGTCATGGCGCAGGATATTAACGGCGACAAGTGGCCGGACATCGTGGTCGGCAACAAAAAGGGCGCGTTTGTCCATTTGCAGACTCCGCGGAAGGTGACGCGCAAGGAGTGGCGCAAGGCCCAGCCCAAGCCGTACAAAGCCGATTGACAAACCTCCCCGACCGGCAGATTTTTTCCCTGATATGAAAACACGATGGATGTTCGCGCTGGCTTTGTCGGCGATGCTCGTTGCCTGTGGCGGTTCCTCCGAGAGCACCAAAAAAGGGAAGGAGAAAAAGAAACCCGAAAAGGAGGAGACCGCTTCCTCTGATGACGACAACCCGCTGTTGGCTCCGGTCAATTATGTTGGTGCAGTTGGCAAGGCCAAGAAGACATCGGAAAAACGGCTGAATCTGGCCAATGTGCAAAATGCCATCAAACAGTTTCACACAGTGGAAGGGCGTTACCCCAAATCTCTTGGTGAGTTGGTGAAGGAGGGCTACTACTCCAAGCTGCCGGCCGCGCCCCGGGGGATGCGGTACGTTTACAATCCCAAAACCGGCCAAGTGGGCGTCAAGTAACTCGCTTGGCCAAGCGCTTGGTGTGCATGGGACCACCGATGTCCCTGCCGGGCGGCTAGGGTGGATTCATGAAGTTTGGCCGGACTGCATGATGACTGATGGGTGACTCTCCAAAAAAAACGTATCTTCATTGGGACAGGCCGCTGTTGACGTCGGCGACGGAGCGGTTGCTGACCGACTTCGGGGAGCGCTTGGTCGACTTGAGCGACACGCTGCTGCTGCTGCCAACCCGGCAGGCGGGACGCCGGTTGCGTGAGGCTCTGGCGGCCGAGATGGCCAAGCGGGGAGGTGGCTTGTTTCCCCCGCAAATTGCGTCGCCGGCGGTCATGCTTAAGGGTGATGAATCGGATAACACCGTTGCCGAAACTGTCGCCTGCCAGTGGCACTGGGTAAACGTGCTACAGGGCGAGGCGTTGGCCCGATACAACGCGCTGTTTCCTCGGTTGCCATCCGTGGTGGATTTTAACTGGTGCCGACAGATGGCGCGATCGCTGCACGACCTGCGCGGCACGTTGGTCGATGCCGATCTCGACTGTACTGCTGTGGCGGAGTCCGCGCACTGTGTTGAGGAGCAGGCCCGTTGGGCGGACTTGGCCAAACTTGAGGCAGTCTACCGTGCCTCGCTGGCCAAGGTGGGCCTACGTGACGCGCATGATGCCAAGCGCGAAGCTGCAGCCAATCCGATATTGCCGGACGGCATCCGGCGGATCGTATTGATGGGCATCACAGACCTGTCGCCGCTGGTGCAGACTGCGCTTGGCCAAGCGGCGGGGCAGGGGATGGTCGTTGAGACGGTGGTCTTTGGGCCGGAGGGCGGCGAGGCGTTGTTCGACGACTGGGGTCGGCCGGTGCCGGAGCACTGGGCCAAGCGTGAACTGCCGTTGACCAACGACCGATTGCACCCGTCGCTGGACGAACGAAGTCAGGCCAGTGATGTGTCCAACTGGCTGAAGCGGTACGAAAAAAAAGTCTATCAAACGGTCGGTGTCGGCACGGCTGACCCGAATGTGGTTCCGCATCTCGAGCGAACACTGCGTGATGCCCGCATCCGAACTTTTGACCCCGCCGGACAACCGATCCGCCGTACTGCCCTGCATGCCTTTTTGCAGTCGCTGCTGGCGGTGTTGCAAAACCCGACCTTCGCCAACGCGGACGCGCTGCTCCGACTGCCGGACTCTTGGAATTGGCTTAAAGAGCTGGATGATGCAATTGAGCCGACTGCCCTGTTGTGCGGGCTGGACGAGTTGCGCCTGAAGCATATCCCGGCCGACTTGGCGGCGGCGACCCGGTTGGATTTTGTGCCACAGCGCGAAGACGAAAAGATTGGTTACCGCATCACGGCTCGTTCGGCGTTGCGTCTGTTGCAACGTGCGCTGGAGCAACTGGTCAGGGAGCCGTTGTCTGTCGGTCTGACCGGATTTCTGCAAACTGCACTGGCCAACCGCGAGTTTCAAACCGGGGAAAGTTCAGATGAATCCTACATTGAGGCGGTTGAGAATCTGAACGAACGCTTGGCCAAGCTGGAAGCTGCGGTGCCGGCCAAAGCCAAGCGCCACACGGCACAGGATTTGGTGCTGGTCTTGGATGAACTTGGTCGCGGGGCGTTATTCCCGGAGCGGCCGGCGGACACGATCGACCTGCAGGGCTGGCTCGAGTTGGCGTGGGAGGATGCACCTCACTTGATCGTCGCCGGCGCAAACGAGGGCGTGCTGCCGGAGTCGATACATGGCGACCGTTTTTTGCCGGAGAGCATTCGCGCGCCGCTTGGTCTGCGGAGCAACGAGGATCGTTTCGCCCGTGACGCCTGGTTGCTGGAGTTGTTGATCCGGAGCAGGGGAGATGATGGACAGGTGGATTTTTTCGTTGGCAGACAGCGCCACAACGGCGATCCGCTCAAGCCATCGAGGCTGTTGTTCCGCTGCCCGGATACGCAATTGGCCAAGCGGGTGGAGCACCTTTTTGATGACTTGCCGCCCGGCGAACAGCCACCCGCCTGGACGGCTGCTTGGCAATTGAAGACGGGTTTGGCCAAGCGGGTGGAGCACCTCAGTCCCACGTCGATCCGGGCGTACCTTGCCTGTCCGTACCGGTTTTACCTGCGTCACGTGCAGGGGATGGAGTCGCAGGATTTTGAACTGCGGGAGCAGGACGCACGTGGTTTTGGATCTCTCGTACATCGGGTGATGGAGGCGTTTGGAAGGGATGCGGATATTCGAGACTCAATCGCTCCGGATGCGATTTACAAATTCATGATCGAGGAGCTGAACAAGGCGGTTCAGGAAGAATTCGGCACTGAACCGCCGCTGCCATTGCGTGTGCAACAGCAAATCATCGAAAGGCGACTCCATCATGTGGCGATCGCTCAGGCGCAGGAACGGGCTGCCGGCTGGGAAATCATTGATGTCGAACGAAAGTTTGAAAAGACACTCGACGGAATGACGATTCGCGGCACCATCGATCGAGTCGAGAAAAACACGGAGACCGGCTCGGTGCGCGTGCTCGATTATAAGACGTCCAGTAAAGCCAATAAACCGTCCGAGACGCACTGGGGAGTGTACCGGGAGGAACGCGATGCTGAAGTCGCGCCCGAGTATGCCAGGGTTGGGGCGGCCGAGACGAAAAAACGAGACCCGCAACGATGGCTTGATTTGCAGTTGCCGCTTTACGCCTGGGCGATTGAGAAGGAACACGGCGGGGGTGTGGACGTTGGTTATTTCAACATTCCTTCTGTTGGAACAAACACCGGTGTCTCTCTGCTATTTCCGTTTGGCGAGGATCTCATGACGCTTGCCATGAATTGCGCCCGTGGCGTTGTAAAGGATGTCTCGGCAGGGCGTTTTTGGCCTGCAGCGAGCAAGGTTAAATACGACGACTACGAGGCCATTTTGTTCGACCAACCGGAAAGTACGGCGGCCAAGCCGGGGGAGGTGCAGTCATGAACCGGATTCCGAACACGATGATTCGCGCCTCGGCTGGAACCGGGAAAACGTATCAACTGACCAACCGGTTTATCCGTTTGCTGCTGTACGGTGCTTCGCCGGAGCGGATCATTGCGTTGACGTTTACCCGCAAGGCGGCGGGCGAATTTTTCGAGGGCATCCTGGATAAGTTGGCCAAGGCGGCGGACGACCCTGCCAAGGCGGCGGACTTGGCCGGGGACATCGAACACGCCGGGGTCGGGCAGGCGGAGTTTCGTGCAGCGCTGCGTCGATTGGTGGACAGCATGGGTTGCTTGTCGCTGGGCACGATCGACAGTTTTTTTCACCGGGTGCTTGGCTTGTTTTCAACCGAATTCGGATTGGGTGGCCGGTTCGAAATGATGGATGAGTTCGAGAAAGAGCAGGCGCGCCTGACGGTGCTCGAGCAAATGCTGGCTGGTCGGCAGGTGAAGAAAAATGAGCAGGACGATCTGATTAAATCGTATCAACTGGCCACGGCCGGCAAGAATGACCGAAATTTCGTGGGGGCGTTCGCGAAGCATTTGGAAGATTGCCACGAACTGCTGTTGAGCGTGCCCGGTGCGGATTGCTGGGGTAATCCCGACCGCATTTGGCCAACCGGCAATCCGTGGACACGGGAGAAGGCGGACCTGACGGATCTGGTTTCAGATTGGCAATCGATGCTGGAGGGCGAGGATTTCGGGAAGCAGGTGAAAAACGCTTTCGCAAGTATTGCCGAGTACCTGATGAGTTGGGAACCGGGGAAGAATCTTTTCGAAAAATCCAAGACGATGATGAAACTCGCCTTCGACGGCTTAGGGGCGATGCATCATGGCGAGTGGGAGTTCAAATTCGGGAACACCAAGAGTATGATTCAGCCCTCGGTAGAATTTGGCCACAAACTGGAGCGTGTCCTGCGCTACTGCATTGCCTGGGAATTGGAGTTGAGGCTTGCCCGCACGCAGGGGGTTCACGGGCTGCTGGACGCGTTCGAAAAACAGTACGACTTCAGGGTGCGCCGGGCCGGTCGGCTGATGTTTGGCGATCTGCCTGTTCTGCTCGCCCCGGCCGAGGGGAGTGTGTTGCTCGGCGGTAATGGGCCGGACCGGTTGGATCTCGAGTACCGTCTCGACGGCGCATTTGATCACTGGCTGCTCGATGAGTTTCAGGACACCAGCAATGTTCAGTGGCATGCGGTGGCGAACCTAATCGACGAGGTGGTGCAGGATGCCAGCGGCCAGCGAACCTTTTTTTGTGTCGGCGACCAAAAACAGTCCGTGTACCAGTGGCGCGGAGGCGATCCAAAATTGTTTGACCGGCTTGAGGCAAATTACGGTCAGGCGCGAGAGGGTGAGTTTGCATCAGAACAGCTCAACGAATCGTTTCGCTCCTGTCCAGCTGTTCTCAAAATGGTCAATCGGGTGTTTGGTGACACAGCAATACTCACATCCTTCGACGAAGGCCGAAATGCCGCCGAACGCTGGGCGGGCATTTGGGAAAAACACGAATCCGCTGACAATCGAGCCAAGGAAAAGGGCCACTCGATGTACCTTCAGGTGGATGACGAGGATGACCGCTGGAGGGTGGTGGCACAGTTGCTGGAAAAACTTCAGCCGGTCAAAAATCGACTTGAGTGTGCTATCCTCGTGCAGACGAACAAGGACGCAGGCGAACTGGTCAACCACCTTCGAGGTGCTGGACTGGGGATGCCGATTGTTGGCGAGTCGGCCACGAATCCCGGCGCGGATAACCCGCTTGGCGTTGCGCTGCTTTCGCTTTTCCGTGCGGCGGCGCACCCAAAGGATCGCTTCGGCATCGGGCATCTGGGGCTCACCCCCTTGGCCAATTTTTTGCCGGCTGATGAAAACGAATGGGTGTCGTCATTGCGGGAGGTACAACGTGATATTTATCGGCGTGGCTTCGAATCGGTTGCCCGAGAATGGATCGATCGGATCACGCCGGAACTGGACGGGTTTGGGCGCTGGAGGTCGCAGCTGTTTCTCGAGTTGGCTCGGCAGTTCGATCAAGGGGGGAGTCGCGACATCGATGCCTTTTTGCGTTTCATTCCCGCGCAGGAAATCTCTGAGGCAGCAGGAGCGAGCGTGGTGCAGGTAATGACCATTCACAAGGCCAAGGGGTTGACGTTTGATATCACCATTGTGCCAGACCTCGAGAGTAAGCGCCTAGATCAGGCGCGCAAGGAAAGCCTCCATGCGCGCCGGTCGGAAAACGGGGAGGTGGAGTGGATCATGGATTTGCCGGGCAAGGATCTGTGCCAAGCAGACGAGCCGTTGGCTGCAGCGGTGGCCGATGCGCGGTCCGAGGGGTGCTATGAGAGTTTCTGTAAGCTTTACGTGGCGCTTACCCGGCCCAGTCACGGACTGTACCTTATCACCAGCAAGCCAAGTGGCGAGTCGCGGAACTTTCCGCGTTTGTTGACTGAAGCTCTGGCCGAGGGCGAGGCCGAGGCTTTCGAGGATGGCACTGCTCAGGTCTTTTTCGAGGAAGGCAACTTCGACTGGGTGAAAGCCAAGGAGGTTGAGTCGCCCAAGCTGGTCCCGGAGCCGGAGCTAAATTCGGCTAGTCGGAGTCACGCCCGCTTGGCCAAGCGGCGCGCTTCCGGGCACGGCCCTGTGGTGCTGAGCGGCGCGCAGCTATTTGCCTTGAGAGAGCCTGACGCCATCTCATTCGGCTTGGCTGTCCACAAGGTATTTGAGCAGATTGAGTGGGCGGGGAAGGAGGCCTTGGCCAAGCTGGAGTCACTCCGGGAAAAGATGCCAGCCGAAGCTGTCGATGAAGTGGAGCAATGCTTGGTTGACGAGGCCTTGGCCAAGCGCTTGGCCAAACCGAATTCTGACGTGGAACTTTGGCGGGAACGCCCTTTCGATGTGGTGCTTGGTGACGAGTTGATCTCTGGGGTGTTTGATCGCGTCCACCTTTTCGCCGACCGCGCAGAGATTATCGACTTCAAAACAGAAAAGGCCGGCGAGGAAGCCGCCGACCGGCATCGTCCGCAATTGCAGCTATACCGTTCAGCATTAGCCAAACTAACCGGCTTGGAAGAGTCAGCGATTAGCAGTCAGCTATTGTTTACCCATACACACTCGCTGTTGGACGTGGATTGAAAACCTGAATGCTGGACTGGAGAGTGGAGAAAGTTTAGGAAGGATACGAGGGATATATG
>JAPPPH010000364.1 GCA_028817635.1 Verrucomicrobiales bacterium
TTCCCGCCAAGACCGTAGTGAAGTTTGCTGGGGCCAAGGCCGCCAAGGACTCCATCGCCGGCTAACGAATCTTTTTCCAAGGAAAGCGCCCGAGGATGTCGGGCGCTTTTTTTGTCTCCATGGCTAGCGAACAAACTCAGTTCGGTATAATTGCCGTTGTCGGCTGCGGTGCGGTGGGTAGCTTTTACGGCTCCCGATTGGCGCAGTCGGGGCAGAAGGTTCACTTTCTGTTGCGATCGGATTTTGAGGCGGTCGCAAAGAACGGGCTTCAGATTCAAAGTGTCGATGGCGACTACACACTGCAGCCGTCCATCGCCCGTTCTCCCGGCGAAATCGGTGAGTGCGACCTCGTACTGATCGCGCTTAAATCAACGGCCAACCATCGATTCGCTGAATTGCTGACCCCGCTTGTTGGTGAGCAGACCGCGCTATTCACCCTGCAAAACGGGCTGGGGAACGAGGCGGCACTGGCCTCACTTTTTCCGGGACGGCCGGTGTTCGGGGGCATGTGTTTTGTCTGCCTCAACCGCACGGCGCCCGGGGTCATTCATCACATCGCCCATGGCAAGATTGTCATGGGGCGCCACGGCGGCCCGCCTGATGCGCTCACCGAGCGCCTCGCCGAGTTGATCCGTGGCTCGGGGATTCCCGTCGATATCTCACCCGACCTCGAGCGGGCGCATTGGGAAAAGTTGATCTGGAACATTCCATTCAACGGACTCGGTGTTGCTGGAGCCGCCGGATTGGAAGCCGTCCATGCTGGGAAACTCACACCCGGCCAATCCATCAGCCCGTGCCTCGCAACGGATAGCCTGCTCGACGAAGGGCCGTGGGAGCGGCTCATCACGGAATTGATGGATGAAGTCATAGCTGCGGGCCGGGCGCAGGGCCACGATCTCTCCCCCGATCTCGGCCAGTATCAACGTGACCGCACCCGGGTCATGGGCGCCTATCGTGCGTCCACGCTGATCGATTTTGAGAACGGCCTCCCGCTTGAGCTGGACGCCCTGTTCCGCAAACCGCTGGCTGCCGCGAGAGAGGCCGGGGTGGACACACCGCGCTTGGCCAAGCTCTGCACTGTGCTGGAGCAGTTGGTGGTCGAACAAAAAAACTCGGTCGCCAACGGCAACTAGTCCACACTCCCCTGACTGAAATGCGACACCTGTTTATTCTCCTGACGGCCCTCGCCGGTTTTGCCTCGGCTCCGCTTGGCCAAGCGGACACGCGACCGAACATCGTGTTCATGATCGCCGATGATCTGGCGTGGGACGACCTTGGCTGCTCCGGAAATCCCAACGTCCGAACGCCGAATCTCGATCGCTTGGCCAAGGGCGGTATGCAGTTCACCAACGCATTCCTCACCATCAGCTCATGCAGCCCGAGCCGCGCGAGTATCATCACCGGCACCTACCCGCACCAGACCGATGCCGAGCAGTTGCACTGGCCGCTGCCGGCAGATCGGCTGACATTCGTAGAGCTGCTCAAGGCCTCCGGCTACTGGACGGCCGCCGCCGGCAAGTGGCACCTTGGCAATGCGGTGAAGGATCGCTTCGACGAGGTGCGCGAGGCAGACGTGTCCGGTTTTCAACTGCCAACCGGGGAGGCGGCCAAGGAGGGGAAAATCATCCAAAAAGTGATCGGCGACGCCCGTAGTGGCTGCGATCAATGGGTGCCGGTGCTGAAGGCGCGCCCCAAAGACAAACCGTTTTTCCTCTGGCTTGCCGCGCTCGATCCGCACCGCGACTACGACGAGGGCATACTGGAAAAACCGCACAAACCGGAGGACGTCCGGCTGCCGCCGTACGTGGCGGATACGCCGAAAAGCCGCAAGGATTACGCGCTTTATTACGACGAGATCACGCGGCTCGACCGGTTCGTCGGCGAGGTGATGGACGAGCTTGAAAAACAAGGCGTGGCCGACAACACATTCGTGCTGTTTATCAGCGACAACGGCCGGCCTTTTCCCCGCGATAAAACGACGCTGTACGACAGCGGCATCCGGACCCCGTTCATCGTCCATTGGCCGGGCCGCTTCCAACCCGGCGGCAAAAGCGATAGCCTTGTGAGTTCCGTCGACATTGGGCCTGCATTCCTGGAATTGGCCGGCCTGTCCACGCCGACGGTTTTTGAG
The DNA here is from genome assembly GCA_028817635.1 of Verrucomicrobiales bacterium. Classification (GTDB taxonomy): domain Bacteria; phylum Verrucomicrobiota; class Verrucomicrobiia; order Limisphaerales; family UBA1096; genus UBA1096. Next base: position 2,132 of record JAPPPH010000364.1, read on the forward strand.
GGACGAAGTTTCCTGCCGTTACTCCGCAACCCAAAGTTGACCCTGCACGACTTCGTGTTCGCCGAGCGCAACTGGCACGACTACGAGGATCGCGTGCGTGCGGTTCGCAACAAACGCTTCAAGTACATCCGCAATTTTTATCACGACCTCCCCAACACGCCGCCCGCCGATGTTGTCCGGTCGATAGCCTATCGGGAAATGATCCGGCTCCGCGACGAGGGCAAGCTCGCCGATGCACAGAAAAACACCTTCATTCAGCCGAGAGCCAAGGAGGAGCTTTACGACATCAAAAACGATCCTTACGAACTGCGAAACCTTGCGGCCGACCCCGCGCAGGCCAAGCGGCTGAAGCGGTTCCGCCGCGCGTTGGCCAAGTGGCAGGAGGAGACGAATGACGTTGATCCGCCGTTCCGGACACTTGATGAATTTGGCCGCGAAGACGGTCAGGCGCTTCCGGTGCGGGAACGCCCGCGGCCGGACAAGGTCGAGATGACGAAGCGGCTCCGCGAGTACTACCGCAAAAAGGCCCAGCAGCCTTAAACTTGGCCAAGCGCTTGGCCAAGCGGAAATCGGCTGGCCAAGCGGGATGATTTGCGGAAGGCTCTCCGCACTTATGAATTCACGAACCCGGACAGTCGCGCTTGGTTGCCTGATGACTGCCTTGGCCGTTGGCCTTGCCCCGCAGGCGGTTGCCGCCAAGAAGAAATCCCCAAACGTAGTCGTCATTTTCATGGACGACATGGCCTATGCGGACATCGGCCCGTTTGGTGCCAAGGCCTACCCGACGCCGCATCTCGATCGCATGGCCAAGGAGGGGCGCAAATTCACCGACTTTTACGTGACGCAGGCCGTGTGCAGTGCCTCGCGTGCGGGGTTGTTGACCGGCTGCTACAATGTGCGAGTCGGTATCTTCGGGGCGCTTGGCCCGAAGTCCAACAACGGCCTGCACGCCAACGAGGTGACGCTGGCCGAGCTTTGCAAGCAGAAGGGCTATGCCACCGCGATCTACGGCAAATGGCACCTTGGCCACCACAAACAATTTTTGCCGATGCAGCACGGGTTCGACGATTATTTTGGGCTGCCGTACTCGAACGACATGTGGCCGTACCACCCCGGCGTGCTTCATCTGCCGATGAAGGAACGGCTCAAACGCTGGCCGCACCTGCCGTTGATCGATAAAAACGAGGTCATCAATCCGCAGGTTTCCGGCAAGGATCAGGAGCTGCTCACGACACAGTACACGGAGCGCGCGGTGGAGTTCATTGAGAAAAACAAGGACACCCCGTTTTTCCTCTACGTACCGCACTCGATGGTTCACGTGCCGTTGTTTGTCTCGGATAAGTTCAAGGGCAAAAGCGGCGCCGGCTTGTTTGGGGACGTGATGATGGAGGTCGACTGGAGTGTCGGGCAGATTCTCGAGACACTCCGCAAGCACAAGCTCGACAAGGACACGCTGGTCGTTTTCACCTCAGACAACGGCCCGTGGCTCAGCTACGGCGATCATGCCGGTTCGTCCGGTCCGTTGCGCGAGGGCAAGGGCACGATGTTCGACGGCGGCTGCCGCGAAAGCACGCTGATGTGGTGGCCCGGCACCGTCCCGGCTGGAAGCGTTTGCAGCACCCCGGCGATGACCATCGACATCCTGCCGACAGTGGCCGAGTTGATCGGGGCCAAGCTGCCCGCTCACAAGATCGACGGTAAAAGCATCGTCAACCTTGTCACCGGCAAAAACGACAAGAGCCCGCAGGAGGCGTACTATTTTTATTACGGCCAGCAGTTGCAGGCGATCCGCATGGGCAAATGGAAGCTCCACTTCCCGCACGGCTACCGCACGATGGCCGGGCGGCCGGGTGGCACTGGTGGCATCCCGACCAAGTACAGTCAGGCCAAGATTGGTCTTTCGCTGTTCAATCTCGAGGAAGACATCGTCGAGTCGACCGACGTGAAGGCCAAGCACCCGAAGGTGGTCGCCAAAATGCAGGCGCTTGGCCAAGCGATGCGGAAGGAACTGGGTGATCAGGGCAAAAAAGGCAGTGGCCAGCGCGAAGCCGGCCGCTTGGCCAAGCGATAATCGCCTGTGAGCGATCCCGCCACGACCCCGTTCGGAGCCCGTTTTTGGCGGCTCTGGAAACCGCTCTGGAAACACCGCGAAGCTGCGAACGGACTGCTTTATCCGTTCCTGCTGATGTTCACGGTGCTGGTGCTCATCAGCCCGTACATGGTGTTCAACCGGATGGCGGCCTGGGCGGATCACACGCCAATCAGTGCGGAGACGGTGGCCCAGCGCGACACGCTGAAAGTCTCGCAGCAGGACGAGCGCACGGTGTGGGATCCAAAGTCACTCTTCAAGGACAGCGAAGGCCGGTATCTCGACTACAAAATCCCGGTGGTCGACTGGTCAATCTGGTTTTACCTGTCGCTCTTTGCTTACTACCTCGGGTTTTATGCCGCGTGGAAAAACGACCGTGGCCGGGCGGAGTCGCTGGTGATGGCACAGGGCTGGGTGATCTCCAGTTGGATCGCCTTTCCGTTCTTTTTCTTTTTCCCGGCGGACATCGACCTGCGATGGCAGTTGAACCTCGAGCAGATGACGCCGCTTTACCAGTTCCTGTTCAAGGCGTTCCATGCGTTGGATAAGCCGTTCAACGCCTGGCCGTGCCTGCACATTGCCCAGAGTTTCATCATTGCCACCGGCGTGGCGCGGTGGTGGATGCAGCGCAAATGGACGTGGGCCGTGTGGCTGCTCTGGCCGGCTTGGGCTGGACTTTGGGTGAGCGTACTCACCACCAAGCAGCATTTCATCTGGGACACCATCATGGGTACGCTGCTGGGTGTGGGCGTCTGGTTTTTCGTCATGCGGCCCGGTTTTCGGCATCTTGACGCCACGCCGGATGAGGCGCTACCGGTGAGGCAATTAGGCTAAAAAAAAGCGGCCGCCGGCAAGGGGATGGGTGTGGAGGTTGCCGACGACCTACGACCTGTGACTGGGATGGGAGGGGGACGCCACAGGTCGCTGAACGCCAAACCTAACCCGATTTTAAATGAAAGCAACCCCTGATATTTGAAAAGAACCGGGGTTTTATGGTCAAAAAATAACCAATTACACGGCTTGTTCCGGCTCGGTTACGACCGGTTTTCCCTCGAAATGGCTTAGCATTCCTTCAAAAATCCTCAAGCCATCGTCCTCGCCAAGGATGCTTTCGCTGGCCCGTTCCGGGTGGGGCATCATGCCGCAGACGTTTCGGGCCTCGTTGCAGATCCCGGCGATGTTGAGCAGGGATCCGTTCGGGTTGGCCTCCTCTGTCGGCTCCCCGTCGGCCGTCACGTACTGGAATAAAATCTGGTCGTTCGACTGCAGCCTGGCCAGTGACTCGTCGTCTGCAAAGTAGCAGCCTTCTCCGTGGGCGATGGGCACGCGGATCACGCTACCGGCCTCAATCTCCCGCGTGAATGGGGAGTCTTGAGTGGGCACCTTCAGGTATACCTGCTCGCAGCGAAACTGCAGTGAGCGGTTGCGAACCAGCGCACCCGGCAGCAGACCGGTTTCGCAGAGAATCTGGAAACCGTTGCAAATCCCAATGACCAGCCCGCCATCGTCGGCAAATTGCTTCACAGCGTTCATCACCGGGCTGAACTGGGCGATCGAACCGGTTCGCAGGTAGTCGCCATAGCTGAATCCGCCGGGGACAACCACGGCATCGGCGTCCCCGAGCGATTCCTCCTTGTGCCAGAGATAGTCGGCCTGTTGACCGAGCACATTGCCCAGCACGTGGACGCAGTCCTGATCGCAGTTGGAACCGGGGAACTGTAGAACGGCAAAGCGCATCGGCTACTCGATGGTGAAGTGGTAATCCTCGATCACCGGGTTGCTCAGCAGTTTGTGGCAGGCCTCGTCGATCTTTGGCTTCCACGCCTCAGCGTCGTCGCCTTCAAGTTCTATCTCGAGATATTTGCCGACGTGAACATCGTTCACGCCTTCGTAGCCCATGTGCTCCAGAGCGGTCTGCACCGTCTTTCCCTGTGGATCGAGCACTGCCTTTTTGGGGGTGATGACAATCTTGGCTTTCATTCCCGTGCACGCGCCGGGCGCGGCGGGGGCATTGTCAGGCCAAGCGCGTTGCCGAACCAGTTTATTTTGTTCACAGCCGACCAAGCGCTTGGCCAAGCGGCGGGTCACATTCGGAAAAGCACCGATTCCCGGTTGAACCACCTGGTGCAAAAAAAGAGCAGTAGCCCGGCGATCAGTGTGCTGGAGCCAAAAATGGCCAGCAGCATGGTGTAATCCATCGTGCCTTTCACCAGCTCCTTCATCGCGAGCGAGATGTTGGTGACCGGTATCGAGGCCCAGAACCAGTTCAGCTCCACCCCGGGCAGCATCGCGAGTACGGCCGGGACGATCATCACGATACCGAACGGCGAAATGAGCGAGGAAGCCTCGGGGGAATTTCTCGCGTAGATGGACACGCTGAGCAGCAGCGAGGCGAACATCGCGGCCACCGGTACCAGCATCAGCGCCAGCAGCGTCAGGTCCAGCCAGCCGATGGAGCCGATCATTGTGCCAAGGGTGCCGCGGAGTTGGCCGGCCTTGATGGCAATCCACGTCCCGAGACTCGCGATGTTGAGCAGCACCGCGATGATGCCGCCGCTGAACACGGCGAGAAATTTACCGAGCACGATCTGGTGACGAGGGATCGGTGCCAACAACAACGTTTCCAGCGTGCCGCGCTCTTTTTCGCCGGCACCGAGATGGATGGCCGGATACACCACGCCCATGAAACAAAATGCGATGAAAAAGTAGGGGAGCATCCCGCCGACGTTGTCGCCGAGCACTTCGCGGATATCGCCGGTTCCCTTTTCCGAGAGGCGCACCGGCTCAAGCACCGCCCGGCGTTTGCGGCTGGAGGTTACGCCCAACTCGATCAACCGTGCCTTGGTCAGTTCCTCGTTATACTCATCGACCACGTCGTCGACGCGGCTCTCCACCCTGCTGCCGGATGAGGCGTTGTCGAAGTGCAGCTCGACGGTGGCCTGCGATTTTTCCGCGAGCCGGGACGCCGCGTTTTCTGGGATCACGATCCCGAAATCGATTTCATCCGAGCGGATGGCGGCGACCAGTTTTTCCTGCGACTCGATGGTTGTTTTTTTTAACCGCTTGGTTTCAGCAAAGGCCCTTGCGAGGTCGGGGGCGTGTTCCTCGCCAAAAATCACATACTCCAGCACCTCGGTCTCCGCTTCCTTTTGTTGTTCCATCACGAAGCTGATAAGCGAGTTGAGCAGCAGTGGCACGACAACAATCGGCAGCAAGATCATCAGCAGGAGCGTTTTTCGGTCGCGAAGTATATCCCGCATCTCCTTGAAAAAAACCGTGGTCACGCCTCCTCTCATGCTGCCACCTCCCCGGGTTCGGCCCTGATAATCTTGAGGAATGCCTTGTCCAAAAACGATTCGCCGGCCTGCTGTCGCATCCCGTCGGCATCTCCCTCGAAGCACAACCGGCCCGCATGCAGGATGGCCACGCGGTCGCAAAGCTGGTCGACCTCGTCCATGTGATGTGTCGAGAACAACACTGTCTTGTTTCGCTCGCGGCACATCTCCACGACAGCCAGCACCGACTCGGCCGCGGCGACATCCAGCCCGGTGGTCAGCTCGTCAAACAACAAAATCTCGGGGTCGTGGATGAGCGCGCGGGCGATCGAGACCTTTTGCCTCATGCCGGAGGAGAACGTCTCGTTTCGGCGATCCAAAAACGCCCCCATGTCCAGCGTGGCCGACAATTCGTCAATGCGTTCCCGGAGCATCTCGGTCTGCATTCCGTGCAGGCGCCCATAGTACTGGAGCATCTCGCGCGCGGTGAGCCGGCCGTAAAGCCCGGTGTTACCGGACACGAATCCGATGCGCCGCCGAATCTCAAGCGGGTTTTTCGTGAGATCCTCCCCGTCGCAGAGCACGACGCCGGAGCTGGGCTTCAGTGAGGTGGAGAGGATTCGGAGCAGGGTGGTTTTACCCGCGCCGTTTTGGCCAAGCAGGCCAAGTACACCGCCGTTGGGAATCTCGAGGTCGATGCCGTCCAGCGCGTAAAACGTCCTTCCCCTTTCCCTCGGATCGACGGCTTCCTCGGCGGCTTTCCTCCGCTTGGCCAAGCGGAAGGTTTTGGTGATGGCTGAGAGTTGCAGCATGCTGCTTATTAAATCACATAAAATGTCGTAGGACAATCATTGTTCATTGCGCTTGGTTGTAAACTTGGCCAATCTTTGCCCGTGAAAATCTCATTCCATGGCGCGGTGCGAACCACCACCGGCTCACAGCACCTGCTCGAGGTCAATGGCAAGCGGCTGCTTTTGGACTGCGGCCTGTATCAGGGCAAGCGGCAGGAGTCGATCGAGCGCAACCAGAATTTTCCATTCGACCCCGGCTCGGTGGATGCGGTGATTCTGAGCCACGCGCACATCGATCACATCGGGAATTTGCCCAACCTGTACAAGCAGGGGTTCGAGGGCAACGTCTACTGTACTTTTGCCACCCGCGATCTGGCGGCGATCATGCTGGAGGACTCAGGAGAGATTCAGATCGCTGACGCGGCTTATGTCTCGAAGAAGCACAAGAAAAAGGGGCTGCCACCAGTCGAGCCGCTTTATACCCCGGAGGACGCGGAGCGCGCAGTGCGGCAGTTTGTCGCGCTGGGCTACGATCGACCGATCCCGGTGGCCGACGGCGTGACACTGACCTTCCGCGATGCCGGGCACATCCTCGGCTCGGCACAGGTCATCCTCGACATCGACGAGGACGGCAACAAGCGGCGTCTGCTTTTTAGCGGTGACATCGGCCGGGGCGACCACGCGATCCTGCGTGACCCGCAACCGGTGGAGGACGTCGATGTGCTGCTGGTCGAGAGTACCTACGGCAACCGCGATCACACGGCGCAGTCCGGTTTGTCGGACGAAATCGAGGGGCTCCTATCCGAGACGCTGAACAACGGCGG
>JAPPPH010000299.1:0-7561 GCA_028817635.1 Verrucomicrobiales bacterium
TTGCGCATCCGACCATTTCCCCCAGTGCAACCCGTCACAAAACGGGACAAGGTTCATTTGCAATATGGCAACCCTGACCAATTGCGAAATGAGCATCGGCTCATCGGCAAACAGTTCGCTCGTGCGAATGCCAAGTAGCACATCTGCCATCGCCCCATCGGTATCGCCCTTGGCCAGGCGCGCCGAAGCCCGAAGTGAATAGAGTTGGCTGGCATTCCTGAGTACGGCCAGATGTGGAAGCAACGCCATGAACACGTCCTCATAACGAATGTCAAAACGGCAGCCCGGTTTGGTCATCACCTTGGCCAACTCATTCAGATCGGCCTCGAACGGTTGGAGTGCATTCAGGATGGTATCCGCCGGTGTCTCTCCTTTCTTTGGCGGATTATCGGCAGCGAGGATTGCCTCCTCCCAACCGGCCAAGTCTCTCCGTTCGCCCAACCGCCAATTCGCGGGGTACGGTTTCTTTTTTGTATCCAACCTAAACCGATTGACCGATTTTTTTGCCGCTTCCGACTTATGATCAGGGTCCGAAAACAGTGGCTCAAACAAGGCGGACTTGGCGGCGTTTTGCTCATCCGGGATTGCCTCCGGAATGATGCTTTCTGGATTAAACGACTCGCCCTTCGCCTCCCACTCCGCCTTCCACGCCAGCCAGCGTTTGTGACCACTAACATCGAACGCATTCCACATCACAGCAACCACAACCACGAACGAAAGCACGCCGCCCCCGATACGAATCAGGATGCGAGCCGAGAACAGCCAGCGAAAGAATCTTTCGAAAGTCGGCATGGAACCAGATCAATCCAACATCAGGACGCGATAAAACTGACTGGCCACCTCTTCACGGGGATCAATCCAATTCACGCTGCCCGACTCGTTATCGACTTACTCCACTCCGATCCAGTTGACGAGGTCGCTGGAGGACTGGATGAGGTAACGTTCACCCGGCCAACCGTCGATGACGAGGCCCGGCCCGGCTTGGCCAAGCGTCAGCGTCAACGTCACCTCCTCACCGGTGAGTTGCCCCAGTTCGTCGTCGATCATCAATGGCTGTGGATCCGCCTTGTCGCCGTCGCCTTCTTCCGGCTTTAACTCGCTCGCCCGCTTGCCGCCGCTCTCGCGCAGCAACGTAGCCATCTCGCTACGTCGATAATGCTCGGCGATGTCCACCGGCGTTCTGCCGCTGCGGTCCAGCGCGTTGACGTTCGCCCCGTTTTCCAGCAGCAGCGTGGCAATCTCCTTGCGCCCGTGCCGGGCCGCATAATGTAGCCCGCTTTTCTTGTACTTGTTGGCGGCGGCATTGACCTCGACCTTGTTGGCCACCAGCACGCGAACGACCTCGACGTACCCGCTGTTCGCCGCAAAGTGCAGGGCACTGTAGCCTCTGCGGTTGGTCTTGTTCACGTCGCCGCCATTCTCAATGTAGCGCACGATCGCGTCCGCGTAGCCGTTGGCCGCCGCATAAAGAATATCCTGCTCGGCGCGCAGCTCCAGTCGCGTCAGGCCACCCTTCGCCCGGAGCAACGCCGCGATGTCCTCGTTTTTGCCGGCGAAATCCAGCGGAGTCCTTCCCCGACGCTGCGCGTTCACGTTGGCGCTCTTTTCCAGCAGCAAGGCCACGGCGCCCTTTTGTCCCTTGCGCACCGCGAGGTGCAGTGCGGTGTATCCGCTTTTGTTGGTGGCATTCACGTCCGCGCCTTCTGCGGCAAGCAACTTGGCCAACGCCTCAAGGTCACCCACCTCTGCGGCGGCAAAAATACTCCCGGCGGCGTTCAACTCCTTCGTCGTCTGGGCGCCGTTGCTCCGCAGCAGCTCAGCCAGCTCTGTCCGCTTGCGCGACAATGCATAATTCAACGGGGTCTTTTTGCTGCCGTCCCTGACGTTGATCGGCGCCTTGGCTGCGATCAGGCGCTTGGCCAAGTCGAGGTTACCGTTGTAATCCGCCACGTAGTGCAGCGCTGTCTTGCCGCTCCGGCTGGCCAAGGCCACATCCGCCTTGGCCTCGAGCAGCACCGCCGCCACCGCATCGTGGCCGCGCTTGGCCGCGAGATGCAGCGCGGTGTAGCCGCTTTTGTTTTTGGCGTTTACGTCCGCGCCGGCGGCGAGATGTTTTTTGACCGCATCCACCAATCCGTTGGACGCCGCAGTGAAAATCGAGCCGGCGGCGTTGATATCCTTCGCCGTCAACCCGCCCTTGTCGCGGAGTAGCTTGGCCAAGGCCTCATTTTTCCCGGCAAAATCCAGTGCGGTTTTGCCCCGGCGCTCGGCGTTCACCTTTGCTCCTTTTTCAAGCAACAACGCAACCGCCTCCGCTTGGCTATTGCGCACCGCCAAGTGCAATGGCGTGTAGCCGTTTTTGTTCGGCGCATTCACATCCGTGCCGGCCTCAAGCAATTTTTTGATCGCCTCCACGTCGCCCACCTCGGCCGCAGCAAAAATATTGTCGGCTGCAGCCAGTTCCCGCTTCGTCTTGCCGCCCTTGCTTCGGAGCAATTCAGCGATGGCGGCACGGCTTTTCCCGGTGGCATAATCCAGTGGGGTTTTGCCGTTCTTATCCGTGGCGTTGACCGGCGCACCCTTCTCGAGGAGCAACGTCGCCGTGGCCTGTCGCTTGTTGCTCACGGCATAGTGCAGCGCCGTGCGCTTGGCCTTGTCGGGCAATGCGGGATCGGCCTTGGCCTCAATCAGTGCTGCGACCGCATCGACCTGCCCGGCGCTCGCCGCAAAGTGTAGTGCCGTGTGGCCGTTTTTGTTTTTGCCGTTCACATCGACGCCCGCCTTGAGGTGTTTTTTAATTGCCGCAACGGAGCCGTACTTGGCCGCGACAAAGATGGACTTGGCCGCCGCTTCATCGTTACGGCTCGGCACCCCGGCCTCGCGCAGAAAGTTCGCCAACTCCCGCTTGGCTTCCCCGCCGGCAAAGTCGAGCGCAGTGCGCCCTCTCTTGTCCTTCGCCGTGAGGTCGGCCTTGGCCTCCACCAACTGCTTGGCGGCCTCGAGTTGATTGTACTGGGCCGCGTAGTGCAGCGGGGCCTTTTTGCTTTTGCTCCGGAGATTGATGTCCGCACCGTTGGCCAGCGCGAAGGTCACCACCGCAGTCTGCCCCTTCCGGATCGCGGCGTGCAGGATCGAGTAACCGTCCTTGTTTTGATCGTTGATCTTGTTTTCCTTAGCGAGGAATCCCTTGATCGCATCGATGTCCCCGGCAACGGCGGCTGCCCAGATGGTTTTCGGCACCGGCTTTTCCTCCGGCTTGGGATCGGCCGGTTTTTCCTGCGCCAAAATCGTTGTCGCGCCGCCGGCCAAGGCCAGCGCCAATACGGCTGTGATTCTGCAAAATGTCGTCATCATTGTGCAAACCTAGGCAGATGCCCCCGCAAATCACAGCGAAAAAATCGACTGTTTACTTTTGCAGAACAGGCCGCTACTCCCCTGCCGATGCGTTTTTGGTTCTTCCCACTTTTATTGCTGGCTGCACAGCCAAAGGCAGCAGATTGGCAACTCGTCTGGTCGGACGAATTCAACGGCCCCAAGCTGGACTACAGCAAGTGGGGCATCTAGGTGGATGTCTTCGGTGGCGGCATTCAGGAGATGCAGCTTTACACAGATCGCGCCAAAAATGTGCGAGTCAAAAATGGCAAACTCATCCTCGAAGCACATCGAGACAACCCGAACATACAGGGCACACAACGCCCCTTCAGCTCCGGCCGGATTCACACCAAGCACCGCGGCGACTGGCGCTACGGAAAAATCGAAATCCGTGCCAAGCTGCCCACCGGAAAAGGCATCTGGCCCGCCATCTGGATGCTGCCCACCGACGAAAAATACGGCTCATGGGCGGCCAGCGGCGAGATCGACATCGTCGAGTTGGACGGTGCCAAGCCGGCCGAGTTGCTCGGCACGCTGCACTACGGCGGCAAGTGGCCGCACAACCGTTCCTCCAGTGACAAAACCAAGCTCACCAGCGGCACATTCGCCGACCGGTTCCACACTTTTGGCATCGAGTGGCGCGAGGGCGAAATCCGCTGGACGCTCGACGGCAAACTCTGGCAGACGCAGAAAAAATGGAGCACCCGCAGCGCAGCGTTCCCCGCACCGTTCGACCAACGATTTCACCTACTGCTCAACATCGCCGTGGGCGGCCGGCTCGTCGGCGCGCCCTCGAGCATCACGCCGTTCCCCGCGCGGATGGAGGTCGACTGGATACGAGTGTACCAACGCAAGTAACCAGGCGCTTGGCCAAGTTTGGCCTTCAATCCACCGCAGCCAAATGGTAGTTGCCGTTTGGCATGAAACGTCTCCAATCGATCCCCCTCTGTCTCGTCGCCCTGCTCGCGCTTGGCCAAGCGCAGGCAGCCGAGCGGCCGAACATCCTGTTCATGATGTCCGACGACCACGCGTCCGAGGGCATCGGCGCGTACGGCTCATGGCTGAAGGATTACGTGCACACACCGGCAATCGATCGGTTGGCCGCCGAGGGCATGCGTTTCACCAACGTCTGCTGCAACAACTCCATCTGCTCGCCAAGTCGCGCCAGCATCATCAGCGGCCAATACTCCCACGTCACCGGCGCGCTCAATCTCGGTTGCGAACTCAAGCCCAACGCCCCGAGCTACATTCGTGAATTGACGAACAGCGGCTACGAAACTTGCGTCGTCGGCAAGTGGCACATGAAACAGTTCCCGCGAGGCACGAGCGACTACGCCGTGACCGTCGGCCAGGGCAGTTACTTTAACCCCACCCTTCATCGGCCCGACGGCAAGCGCGAAAAATATCAGGGCTACTACGCCGACCGCTACACCGACTGGGCGCTCAAGTGGCTCAAGCAGCGCGACAAAACCAAGCCGTTTTACCTGAGCCTGCACTTCAAGGGGCCGCACGAATATTTTGATTATCCCGAGCGCTGGGCCAAGCTGCACGAGGGCGTCAAGATTCCCGAGCCACCCAGTCTGCACGAGGACATCACCAAGACCAGCCCCCTGCTCAAGGGCAAACATTTCTCCGTCATGTACGACAAGGAAGGGCCGAAAAGTTTTTACCTCGTATACGAAGACTTCATTGGAAAACAAACCGACGACCCGGCTGAGCGTCGTTCGCTCGCCTACCAGCATCTCATCCACAAATACATCCGCTGCGTCGCCGCCATCGACGACAACGTCAAGCGCGTGATCGACCAACTCCGCGCCGAGGGCGCTCTCGACAACACGCTCGTCATTTACACCAGCGATCAGGGCTATTGGCTCGGCCAACACAACATGCACGACAAACGCCTCATCCTCGAAGAGTCACTCAAGATGCCGCTGATCGTCCGCTACCCGAAAGAAATCAAGGCCGGCAGCGTGAACACGCGCCTGGGCATGAACATCGACTTCGGGCCGACCATGCTCGACTACGCCGGGGTCGCCATCCCAAGCGTGATGCAGGGTGGCAGCCTCCGACCCCTCCTGCAGGGCAACGCCCCCGCCGACTGGCGAACATCCATTTTTTACGCCTATTACAATCGCTCACCAAAGCACTGGGGCATCCGCACCGACCGCTACAAATTGATCCGCTTCCCCGACACCGAGGTGGTGGAGTTTTACGATCTACAGGAAGACCCGCAGGAGATGTATAACCGCGGCTCCGAACCCGGCTATCGCAAGCAGATCGCCTCCACCCAAAAACAGCTCAACTCCCTCATGACCGAGGTCGGCGTCACCCGCGAATTCCTCATCAAAAAAATGGGCGACAACTCCAAGCTTCCCCCAGGCATCCACAAAAAACGGCGTAAAAAGTAGTTTTCCATTAAAAACCGCCGAAAACCTAGAATGGAGGTCGGCGAAGTTTTTGACATAATTCTGGTTTTATGTTTTTCTGCGCCAATGAAAACGACGTTAGATTTGCCGGACGACTTGATGCGCGAGGTGAAGGTGTTGGCGGCTCAATCAGATCGAAAACTAAAGGATTTGCTCGCCGAACTCATCCGAAACGGCATGGTCCGGAACAAAAAAACGGCCACCACGCCTGTTTTGAATCGAGTAAGTCTGCCTCTCGTTGATTGCGGCAAACCAGGCGAAATCGACCTGAGCCCGGAACAAATCGACCAAGTGCTGCTCAGTCAGGAAACCAATTCACAGAATGAACCTGTGTGACGTGAACGTTTGGCTGGCCCTGAGCCTGTCCGGCCATCAACACCACACGACAGCCGTAAATTGGTTCGAAAGCTTGAATCAACCAAAGTCCGTTGCATTTTGCAGGGCAACCCAACAGGGATTTCTTCGGCTGCTTACTTCTGAAACCATCTGGCAAGCCGTCGGCAAACCGCCCATGACCAACCGTGCGGCCCTTGACTTGTACGATCAACTGCTGGCGGATGATCGGGTTCACTTCATCGGAGAATCGATCGGCACGGAAACAAGCTGGCGAAAGTTCGCCTCGATCGACACCGCATCACCCAAGGTCTGGATGGACGCCTACTTGGCCGGACTTGCAAAGACTCAGGGCTTCACGTTGGTCACACTCGACAGTGGTTTCGCTAAATTCGATGGGCTGGACTGGAGGCTGTTGACTTCCTAATCACCGGGCAGAGCACCGCCCCTTCAGGGAACTTGCTTCTGGAAAGATTTCGTCCAGTTAATGAACTGCTGGTGTTGGTCGGCTTGGAAGCGGTTGGTGTCGTCGGGGGATTGCCAGGTCAACGCCGCCTCCGCCTGCTTCGGCTTGGCCAAGCGCAGTTGCTTGATCGCCTCGGTGATGGCGCTGTGATCGGCGAAACGGTCGCGCTTGGGCGTGACGATGAGGCACGGCTTGGGCAGCACTTGGCCAAGCACGTCGTGGTAGTCGAACGGAATGTCTCCCTCGCGACCATCGAACCATCCCAGCCTCGGTTGCAGCGCGTGCAGTTCCCACAACCGCCGGTTGCCTCCGGTCGCGGTTGTCTTGGTCACGTCACGTAGCGGTGTCCATCCGCTAAAGCAGGCGACCCCGGCCACGCGATCGTCCAAGGCGCCGGTGTACATCGCCGTTAACGCCCCGATAGAGTAGCCGAGGAGGAAGACCCGGTCTCGGTCGAGTTCAGGGATCGCCCCGCTCGAGGCGCCCTTCCCCTCGACCGCGAAGCTCACCGCGTCCCGAGCGTCCATCACCATCCGGCCGAGGCGCGACCAACGAGGGTGGTGCTCATAAAAATCACTGCCCTCCAGCAGCCGCAGGCCAAAGCCGCACTGATCGTAGGCGATCACCGCGAATCCATTCTCGGCCATCCGATGGTACACGGTGGTGCCCTGCACGCCGTAGCTTTCGTTGTAGCCGCTGTGGTACGAGAGCGGGTGCAGCCAGATCACCACCGGCATTTTCTCCGCTTGGCCTTCCTTGAAAAACAGGTTGCCACGCACGCCCTGACCAAAGCGGATCGGCACCCGCCGCACGCCCTTGGGCGTCCATCGATCGTGCGTCATCAGCTCCGACTCGGCAGCGGTCAGGAACTCCGGTTGCTCCGGCTTGGGCAAGTTCTCCGTCGCTTGGCCAAGCGACCAGAGGATGCGCTGCCGAACCGGCGCCGCGGGGGCGATTTTTTATT
>JAPPPH010000299.1:7571-9068 GCA_028817635.1 Verrucomicrobiales bacterium
CCTCGGGGTCGATTGTTTTGTCGCCCGGTTTTTGATTGGCGTTCCACGCCTGCCAGTCGAAGTCGTGAATCAGCTCCTCGGGGAAGTCGCTGCGCTTGGCCAAGCCACGGCCAAGCGACAGATCGATCCAGTCGAGATTTCGCTGACGATCCTCGCGACCGACCTGCTCCGGCGGCGGACCGGAGGAGTGGCCGCCGGGCCGGTAGTCGATCCGCAGATTTTGCTCGGCACCTAGCAGGCGATAAACCGAGCGACCCTCGATGTAACCCTTCTCCACGGCAAAGGTCGGTTCCGAGCCGTCGTTGTGTGCGGTGTGAATGAGGCAGGCGCGCGGGGCGATGAGCGCGTACCAACAGTGGGCATCGATCGGCAGATCATTTTCGCGACCGGTAAAATTGCGAAGCGAGGGCAAAAACCATTCGCTCGGAAAATCGGACGGCGCCTCGGCGTAGGTGTTGCGGCTGGTCAGCCGATAGGGACTTGAGCCGGGCGAGCCGGGGCTCCGAGCCACCACGCAGGTGATGCGCTCGTCGAATGCCCCCGCGATCATTGCCTGCTTGCCGTAGCGCGAAAACCCAATGATCGCAATCTGCCCCGGGGAAATTTTCACAACAGACGACTCACCCAGCAGATAGTCGATGCAGCGGCTGGCCAGCCACGCCTTGGTGCTGATCTCCGTCCATGTTGCGTCGGGAAACTCACGCCGCACCGTCTGCCAGACGCTGTCGTACCCGGCGTAGTCGGCCTCACGATGATGACTGTCGACACCCGGGAACAGGCAGACAGCGTAGCCCCGCTCGAGCGCGTCCTCGGCCCAGTAGCGTTGGTAAAAACGCGGTGCAGTCAGCAATAGCGGAAACGGCCCATCTCCCTGCGGCACCCAAAGTGCCATCTCAAACGCCACCCGCTTGGGCGTGTCGAGAATGACGCGGATTCGGCGGCGCACCGAACCGTCCTCGTGGGTTTTACTGGCAGTGACCTCAGCCGACAGGATCGCCGGCGTCTGCTCCGGGTAACTGCCGATGAAATGTTCAACCATCAGTGCGCGGATCTCCTCACGACGCTCCAGCCAATCGGAGACCGATTCGACTTTTCGGCCATCGACAAACTCCAGCAACGGAGGCAGCGCCGCACGCGCCTTCGACTCACATAAGGCCGGGATTGATTGGAGAAAAAAACAGGCGGCCGCTGCCAGCCCGAGGAGGGATAACCGAATCGTGTTCAAGCCGCACTGCTACCACCCCACCCGGGCGGCGACAAGTGCCGGTTGATCAACTGAGAAATGCGTCGTGAACCGCCTGGGTGGCGTCCTCCGCCTGGTCGAGATCGATGACCACGGAGATTTTGATCTCGCTGGTGGAGATCATCTGGATGTTGACGCCGGTGTTGGCGAGGACGTCAAACATCTTTGCTGCCACGCCGGAGTGGCTGCGCATGCCCACGCCCACGATGGAAAGCTTGCCAATTTTTTCATCGGCCAGCGTCTCGCCGAACCCC
>JAPPPH010000167.1:0-2262 GCA_028817635.1 Verrucomicrobiales bacterium
GCTTGGTTTATTTTTTGGCCTTGGGGTTGGGGAGGTCGGTGATGCTGCCTTCGAACAACTCGGCGGCGAGGCCGATGGATTCGTGCAGGGTGGGATGGGCGTGGATGGTTAAGGCCAGGTCTTCGGCGTCGCAGCCCATCTCGATGGCAAGGCCGATCTCGCCCAAAAGTTCGCCGGCGTTGGAGCCTACTACGGCTCCCCCGATGACGCACTTGGTTTCCTTGTCCCAAATGAGCTTGGTCATACCGTCGGCGCAGTCGGAGGCAAGTGCGCGGCCAGAGGCTACCCAAGGGAAGATGGAGACTTCGTAGTCGGTTCCCTCCGCCTTGGCTTCCACCTCGGTTTTGCCCACCCACGCGACCTCGGGATCGGTGTAGGCGATGGAGGGGATCACCTTGGGATCGAAGAAATGTTTTTTGCCGGCGATGACCTCGGCGGCGACGTGGCCCTCGTGGACGCCCTTGTGGGCCAGCATCGGCTGTCCGACGATGTCGCCAACGGCGTGAATGTGCGGGACATTCGTTCGGAGTTGTTTGTCGACCTCGATGAATCCGAGGTCGGTCACTTCGATTCCGGCCTGCTCCGCGTCGATCAGTTTGCCGTTGGGCGTGCGGCCGATGGCGACGAGGACGGCGTCGTATTGCTGAGACTCGGTACTTCCGTCCTTGGTTTCGAACGTGACTAAGATGCCGTCCGGCTGCGCCTCGACGGCGGTCACCTTGGTTTCCAGTCGGTACTGGTAAACGTCGCGGGTGGCCTTGGTGAAATTCTTGATGATGTCCTTGTCGGCGGCGGGGATGACTTGATCGAGCATCTCGACCACCTCGACGGTTGAGCCGAGCGCCTGATAGACCATGCCCATTTCCAGCCCGATGATGCCGCCGCCCATGAGCAGCAGGCGCTTGGGGATTTCCCGCAGTTCCAGCGCGTCGGTAGAATCCCAAATGCGGGGATCGTCGTGCGGGATGAATGGCAGCTGAATTGGCTTGGAGCCGGCAGCGATGATGGCGTGTTCGAATGTGACTTCGACCGGCCCGTCCTCGCCTTCGACGGCGATGGTGTTGGGGCCGGTAAATTTTCCGTACCCGTTGACGATGCGGCATTTGCGGAGCTTGGCCATGCCGCCGAGGCCCTTGGTCAATTGGCCGATGACTTTTTCCTTCCACGCACGAACCTTGGCCAGATCGATTTGCGGTTCGCCAAACTCGACGCCGTGTGCGGAGAGGGTGCGGGCATCCTTGATGACCTTGGCCACGTGAAGCAGAGCCTTGGATGGTATGCAGCCTACGTTGAGGCAGACGCCGCCGAGACTGGAAAAACGTTCGATGATCACGGTGTCCAGCCCAAGATCGGCCGCGCGGAAGGCAGCGGAATAGCCGGCCGGGCCGGAGCCGAGCACGACGACCTGTGCCTTGATCGGATCGCTCATCAGGCCTGCAACTCCTCCCTGACGGCGTTGAGCGCCTCCCTGAGTGCGTTGAGGAATCGGACGCCTTCCGCACCGTCGATGACGCGATGATCGTAGGACAGCGAGAGCGGCAGCATGAGCCGAGGCTCAAACGCTTCGCCGTTCCAAACCGGTTTTTTGTCCGCGCGGGACAGGCCGAGGATGCCCACGTCCGGGGCGTTGATGATAGGGGTGAATTGTGTGCCGCCCAAGCCGCCGAGGCTTGAGAGGGTGTACGTGCCGCCGGTCATGTCGTTCTTTGTGAGCTTGCCGTCGCGTGCCTTGCCTGAGAGTTCGCGCAGGTCTTGAGTCAGGGCGATGCAGTCCTTCTCATGCACGTCGCGGACGACCGGGACGACGAGCCCGTTTGGCGTATCTACCGCGATGCCGATGTTGATGTACTTTTTGAGAACGATGTTTTTCTCGTCGCTGGAGAGGGACGAGTTCATCTGTGGCAATTGCTGCAGCGCGGCGGCTACGGCTTTCATTACAAAAACAAGCAGGGTGAACTTGATGCCGGAATCCTTCTCGGCTTCAGCGGCGTTGAGTTTTTTGCGCAGCGCCTCGAGGTCGGTGACGTCGACCTCGTCCCACTGTGTGACATGGGGGATGCGCACCCAGTTCCGGTGCAGGTTCGCGCCGGTCAGTTTTTTAATCTTGGTGAGCTTCTGCTCCTCGGTGTCGCCGAACTGGTCGAAGTCCACCTCCGGCCACGGCAGCAGGCCAAGCGCATCGCCTCCGCCTCCTCCAGACTCGGGAATGCGCAGTGCTTCCGTGACGTAATTGTGAACGTCCTCTGTGTGGTGGCGGCCCTT
>JAPPPH010000167.1:2272-8993 GCA_028817635.1 Verrucomicrobiales bacterium
CATCGGAGTGTCGGTTCCGACTGAGTCGCCGTGTGCAACCTTAATCGGGGTGACTTTGCCCTTGTGCGGCGTCGGAACTTCCATGGCGGCCTTGTCGCCCTCGACACTGATGATCGGCTGTTCCTCTTCGATCTCATCGCCCACGGCCACGTGGACATCGGTCACGTTGACCGCGTCAGTGCCGACATCAGGCAGGGCAACTTCCTTAGCGACGATCACCGGTTCAGCCGGCTTTTCTTCCTTGTCAGTTGGCTCGGGTTCGACCGCCGGCGCATCGCCCTCGGCGGGATCGAGCATTAGCATGAGCGTGCCGGTGGAGACGGAATCGCCGACGGCGACCTTGATTTCCGTGACCGTGCCGGCCTTGGGGGAGGGCACCTCCATGGCGGCCTTGTCGCCCTCGACGCTGATGAGCGGCGTGTCCACCTCGATCACGTCGCCGATGTTGACGAGAATCTCCGTTACGTCCGCCGAGTCGGCCCCGATATCCGGTAAATGAATTTCAATTGCCATGACTCGGGTTTAGCAGAAAAGCGGGTTGGGTTTGTTGACGTCGATTTCGTACTTCGAGATCGCCTCGGTGACGGCGCTTGGCTCAATGTCACCACGCTTGGCCAATTCGTTGAGGGCGGTGACCACGACGTAATGCCGGTTGACTTCGAAATGGGTACGAAGGTTTTCGCGGCTGTCGGACCGGCCGTAGCCGTCTGTACCGAGCACGGCGTAAGACTCCGCTGGGATAAAGGCGCGAACCTGTTCGGCGTAATTCTTCATGTAGTCCGTGGCAGCGATCGCTGGCTCGCTGCCCATCACGTTTGCGATGTACGGGACGCGCGGCTCGACCCCGGGCTGCAGCAAGTTTTGGCGAGCTGCATCCTGCCCGTCCCGGGCGAGTTCGTTGAACGAAGTCACGCTGAAGACATCGGAGCCGATGCCGTACTCGCTGCTGAGAATTTCTCCCGCCTTGATAACCTCGTTGAGGATCGTGCCGGAACCGAGTAACTGCACCTTGCCCTTGTCGCCGTCGTTGCTGAGCAGCTTGTAAATGCCGCGGCGGATGCCGTCCTCTGCACCCTCCGGCATGGCCGGTTGGTGGTAGGTCTCGTTCATCAGGGTGATGTAGTAGTAGATGTTTTCCTGATCCGGGCCGTACATGCGCCGGAGTCCGTCCTGGATGATGACCACCACCTCGTAGGCAAACGTGGGATCGTACGAGATACAGTTGGGAACCGTGCTGGCGAGAATGTGACTGTGCCCGTCCTCATGCTGCAGGCCTTCGCCGTTGAGGGTGGTGCGCCCGGCGGTCGCGCCCAGCAGGAAGCCCCGCGCCTGTTGGTCACCGGCCAGCCACGTCATGTCGCCGACCCGCTGGAACCCGAACATGGAATAGAAAATATAAAACGGCACCATCGGTAGGTCATGTGTGCTGTAGCTGGTGGCTGCCGCGACCCACGACGAAATGGCCCCGAGTTCGTTGATGCCCTCCTGCAGCACTTGGCCGCTTTCGTCCTCCTTGTAGTAGGAAACGCCCTCACGATCCTGTGGCACGTAATTTTGGCCGTGCGGATTGTAGATGCCTATCTGTCGGAACAGTCCCTCCATCCCGAATGTACGCGCCTCGTCGGCGATAATCGGGACGATTTTATCTCCGATCGCCTTGTCCTTGAGCAGGATGTTCAACGCCCGGACGAATGCGAGAGTCGAGGAGATTTCGCGGGATTGCTCGCCCAGCAGGCTATCGAAATCGCTGAGTTCAGGTACGTGAAACTCGCCGGTGAAGTTGGGTGAGCGTTGGGGCAGATAGCCGTGAAGCGCCTGTCTGCGGGCGTGCAGGTATTCGTGCTCGGCCGAGCCTTCTTCCAGTTCAAGATAGGGAAACTTCGGGATGTCCTCATCGGGGACACGGTCGTTGAGCCATAGCCGGTCTCGCAGATGGATGATCGAGGAGAGATCCATTTTTTTCACCTGATGGGCGACGTTCTTGCCCTCGGCTGCGGTGCCCATGGAGTAGCCCTTGATGGTCTTGGCCAGGATCACTGTCGGCCGGTCGGTGGTTTCCTCGGCGCGTTTGAGTGCTGCGTAGATTTTTGATGGATCATGGCCACCCCGGCGGAGTGCAAAAATCTCGTCGTCGGTCATGTCTTCGACCAGTGCGGCGGTCTCCGGGTATTTGCCGAAGAAGTGCTCGCGCACGTAGGCACCGTCCTTGGACTTGAAATTCTGGTAGTCGCCATCAACGGTCTCGTTCATCAACTGCAGCAGCTTGCCGGATTTGTCCTTGGCCAAAAGACGATCCCATTCGCTGCCCCAGATGACCTTGATCACGTACCAGCCGGCCCCGCGGAACAGGCCTTCGAGTTCCTGTATGATTTTGCCGTTGCCCATCACCGGACCGTCGAGCCGTTGCAGGTTGCAGTTGATCAGGAAACACAGGTTGTTCAGTTTTTCGCGCGCGGCAAAGGCGAGTGCTCCACGGGATTCCGGCTCGTCCATCTCGCCGTCGCCGAGGAACGCGTACACCCGCTGGCGTGACGTGTCCCGCAGTCCGTTGTTCTCGAGGTATCGCAGGAAACGCGCCTGATAGATTGACGAAATCGGCGCAAGCCCCATGGAGACCGTGGGGAACTGCCAAAAGTCCGGCATCAATTTCGGGTGCGGATAGGAGGACAGGCCCTTGCCGTGAACCTCCTGACGGAAGTTATCCAGCTGTTCCGCAGTCAGTCGGCCCTCGACAAATGCCCGGGCGTAGATGCCGGGGGAGATGTGGCCCTGATAATAAATCAGGTCCCCCTTGTCGTGATCATTCGGCGCCCGGAAGAAATGATTGAAGCCGACCTCGTAGAACGCCGCTGCAGATTGGTACGAGGCCATGTGCCCACCCAGTTCGAGGTCTTTTTGCGACGCACGGAGAACCATCATGATGGCGTTCCAGCGGATGACGGAACGGATGCGCCGCTCGATGGTGATGTCCCCGGGGTAGGGGTGCTCCTCGGAGAGCGGGATGGTGTTGCAGTACTGGGTGTGAATCCCGGTGGGCAGGTCCACCCCGTTGGCCAGGGCCTCATCGATCACCTGTTCCACGAGGTACTGGGCGCGCTCGACGCCCTCCGTCTTGATGACGGAGTCGATGGCATCGAGCCATTCCCTGGTTTCAGCCGGATCTATGTCGATCATTGAATAAATAAATAGAACGAATACTGCCTTTTCGCAAAAGCATTACCTCATCAAAAAAAGGGGAGGTGGTTTTTTGCCCAAGCGCCCGCCGTGCCGCTTGGCCTGATAACCAAGCGATCTCCCTGCTCCTCCGCAAAACCACGCGGGGGGCAAACTAGTCGAGTCGGGCCAACTAGTCAAAAGGCCTTTTTGGCCGGATGACCTTATTTTTTGCCCCGCATTTGGGCCTTCCAGCTGTCCGGTTTCTCGGAAATATCGCTGTCGTCCCCGTAATGCTGCTGGAGCTTGGCCAAGCGGTTCTTCATGCGCTTTTGCAGCTTGGCGTGTTCCGGTTTGCCGTAGAGGTTGCTCAGTTCGTCCGGATCGGTTTTGAGGTCGTACAGTTCCCACTCGTTGCCGAACTGGTAGAAGTGCATCAGCTTGTAGCGCTGGGTGCGGATGCCGTAGTGGCGCGGCACCATGTGGACGCTTGGGTACTCGTAGTAGTGATAATAGATGCTCTTGCGCCAGTCGTCCGGTTTTTGGCCCTTGAGCAGCGGCACGAGTGAACGGCCCTGCATGTCGCCGGGAATCGGCGCCCCGGCCATCTCCAAGAACGTCTCGGCATAGTCGAGATTCTGTATGAGATTCCGGTTGCGGCTCCCCGGCTTGGTCACGCCCGGCCATTTGACGATAAACGGCATCATCAGCGACTCCTCGTACATCCAGCGCTTGTCATACCAGCCGTGGTCCCCGATGTAGAATCCCTGATCGGAGGAGTAGATCACCACCGTGTTATCTTCGAGGACAAGCTACTTCAGCGTGTCCTGCAGTCGACCGATGCTCTCGTCCACCCCCTTGACGCAGCGGAGGTAATTCTTGGCGTAACGCTGAAATTTCCAGCGAACCAAATCCTTGCCCTCAAGCTTGGCCTTGTGGAACGCCTCGTCCTTCGGGCCGTAGGCGGCACGCCACTTGGTCAACTGCTCCTTGCTCATGCGCTTCATGTTATGCCAGGCAGAACGGTCCTGCCGCTTTTGCGAGGGAGGCTGGTTAAACTCCGGGGTGAGATCGACGAACAGGTCGTAGTTCAGGTCCATGTGCCGGTCGATCTCCAGTTCCTGATGCCGCGCCGGCGGGGCGTTGTCCTCCCATTTGTCAAACAGCGTCGGCGGCTCGGGGATGGTGATGTCATCGTAAAGGTTGAGGTGGCGCAGGGCCGGCATCCAGTTCCGATGCGGCGCCTTGTGTTGCACCATCATCACGAACGGCTTGCTCTTGTCGCGCTTCTCCTTGAGCCAGTTCACCGCGAGGTCGGTGACCACGTCGGTGCAGTAGCCGTCGAGGCGCCGCCGGCCATCCGCGAAGATCATGTCCGGGTTGTAGTAGAGGCCTTGTCCCGGCAGCACGGCCCAATCGTCGAACCCCTGCGGTTTGCCCTTGAGGTGGCTCTTGCCGTAGAGCGCGGTTTGGTAGCCGTTTTTGCGGAGGATTTTCGGAAAGATCTGCTGATTCCAGTCGAACGAGTTGCCGTTGTTCATGAACCCGTTCTTGTGGCTATGCTTGCCGCTGAGGATCACCGCGCGGCTTGGCCCGCAAATGGAGTTGGAACAAAAACTCTTCTCAAACAGCATGCCCTCCCTGGCCAGCTTGTCGATGACCGGGGTGGGGTTGACCGACTTCAGCCAGCCGTTGTATGCGCCGATGGCGTGGGGTGCGTGGTCGTCCGTGAAGACGAACAAAATGTTGGGTCGCTCCGACTTGGCCTCGGCCATCGTCAGCAATCCGGCGAACAACGTGAACAGGGTAACGAATCGTTTCATGGTAAAAAATCGGGCCGGAAAACTTACCACCCGGCGTCCGCTTGGCCAAGCGATCAGTGGATGACGACCATCTTGGTCTCGGTCATTTCCTCGATCGCATATTTCGGTCCTTCCTTGCCCATGCCGCTGTCCTTGAGGCCGCCGTACGGCATGGTCTCGGCGCGCCAGGCGGTGCCGAAGTTGATGTGCAGATTGCCGCTGTCCACCTCGCGCGCGAACCGGATCGCCTTGTCGATGTCCTGCGTGAAGACGGCGGCACTGAGTCCGAAGCGACTGTCGTTGGCCAGGCGGATCGCGTCATCGATACTCTCCGCGCGGGTCACGCCCACGGCCGGGCCGAACAATTCCTCGCAGCTCATCCGCATGTCACTGCGGACGTTGGCCAACACAGCCGGTTGAATCACCGCGCCGTTGCGTTTGCCGCCGCAGCGAAGTTCTGCCCCGTCGCGTTGCGCCTGGCCAAGCCACTCCTCGACGCGCTGTGCGTCCCGTTCACGGACGAGCGGGCCAACGTTCGTTTGCTCGTCGAGTTGGTCGCCGGCGGTGAGTTGGCTGACCCTGGCCGTGAGCGCTTCGAGCAGGTCGTCGTGGATGCGCGGTGTGGCGAGAATGCGCTGTGACGAGATGCAAACCTGTCCGGCGTTGGCAAAGCCGGTCACGGCGATGGCATCGGCCACCTTTTGCGGGTCAGCATCGTTGAGCACGATGACCGGGCTGTTCGAGCCAAGCTCCATTGTAACCCGTTTCAAGCCGGCCAAGCGGCAGATTTGTTCGCCCACCTCGGCACTGCCGGTGAAGCTGATCTTGCGGACACGCGGGTCGCTGCAGATCGCTTGGCCAAGCGCGGCGCCGGAACCGGTCACACAGGCGATGGCCTCCTCCGGCAGCCCGGCCTCGAGCAGCAATTCCACCAGTTTAAGCGAGGAAAGCGGGGTGTCGGAGGCCGGCTTAAGCAGCACGGCGTTGCCGCCGGCGATCGCCGGGCCGACCTTGTGCGCGACGAGGTTGAGCGGAAAGTTGAACGGGGTGATCGCTGCGACGATGCCGCACGGCACGCGCAGGGTGAAGCCGAGTTTACCGACACCCCCCGGGGTGGAGTCGAGCGGTACAGTCTCGCCGTGCAGCCGCCGGGCCTCGTCGGCAGAGAGGTCGATTGTTTCGATGGCGCGTCCGGCCTCAATGCGGCCTTCGGCCAACACCTTGCCTTCCTCGGTGCTGATCAGTCGGCCCAACTCCTCCTGCCGCTCACGCATGAGATCGGCAGCCTTGCGGAGAATCTCGACGCGCCGGTGCGAGGGCATGTTGCGCATGGTTTCTGCGCCTCTGGCTAGGCCGTCGATGGCAGCGGTGATCTCGGCAGGGGAGGCGCTTGGCACGGTGTCGATGACCGAGCCGTCGAACGGGTTCAGCACCTCGGTCTTTTCGCTGAGGTCACGCCACTCGCCGTTGAGGAAAAGCTGCATGGCCGGAGTGTCGTGTCCGCGCTTGGCCAAGCGCAATAAAAAAGCCTGTCGATGGCTGTCGTGGATGGTCTTTTTTTAAACGCAGAGCACGCAGAGACGCAAAGGGCCGCAGAGTGAGAATGGAGGGCCAAGCGCAGGGCCGGTGTGCTTCGGTAAAATTCCTTCTCCCCCGGGTCGGGGGAGAAGGGCTTTTACCGCAGCACACCGGCCCTGCGCTTGGCCCTCCCTTCGAACTCTGCGGCCCTTTGCGTCGATGCGGTCTAGGCGTTGAAAAAAACACCA
>JAPPPH010000076.1 GCA_028817635.1 Verrucomicrobiales bacterium
ATCGGCAACAACGGTCCGTTCGCCAAGAAATAGCGCCTAGGAAAGCGGCTTTATTCGGCGATACCCAGGTCGTTTAGGAAGGGCTTGAGTGAGCGGGGGCGGCCGAGGAATTTCTCGATCGAGTCGTTGACGTCTCGGGAGTCGCCGACCTCGTAAATCTCGCGGCGCAGACGCATGCCCGCCTTTTTGTCGTAGTACCGATTCGGAGCCGTCTCGAAAACCGTGGCCATGTCCGCCGAGATGGCATCCGCCCAAGCGTAGCCGTAGTAGCCGGCGTCGTAGCCCATCAGGTGCCCAAAGTAGCCAACGAAAGAGGTGTTGTCCTGCGGCTTCATGTAAACGTCCTCGGTGATCTGGTGCGACAGCGCAACCGGGTCGACGGCGTTGGCCTCGTCCGCACTTAACGTGTGCAGCCCAAGGTCGACCAGCCCGTACGAAAGTTGGCGGCGATAGTGCCGCGCGATGGTCGCCTTCTTGGCCTCCTGCAGTTTATCGAGAACGGATTGCGGGATCTTAACGGATGGATCGCGGTAGTCCGCTGCGAACGCATCGAGCACGGTCTTGTCCCAGATCCAGTTTTCGAGCATCTGCGACGGCGCCTCGACAAAGTCACGCGGCACGCTCGTGCCAGCGAAGCGGCTGAATTTCGTGCGGGTCAAAATACCGTGCAGCGCGTGGCCAAACTCATGGAACAGCGTCTCGACATTGTCGTGCGAGAGCAGCGAGGGCTTGTCTTTGCCCGGAGTCGGGAAATTGCAGATTAGCGCCACGGTGGGCCGCTGATAGTGGCCGCTTGGCAGTCGCTTGCCGGAGATGAGCGGAAACATCGCGAAGTGATTGAACTTACCCTCGCGCGGGAACATGTCTAGGTACAACGCGCCAAGCGGCTCGCCCGACAGTGAGTCGTAAACTAGGTGCAGCGTGACCTTTTCGTTCCACTTGTAGTCCGGCTTGGCCTCGACGATCTTCAATCGAAAGATCTCCTCGTACACCCGGAACATGCCCTGCAGCGTCTGCTCGTAAGGGAAAAAGACGCGCAACTGCTCGGCATCGACGGAGAACTTCTCCTTCTTGTAGAGGTTCTCGTAATAAAAAATATCCCACATGTGGACGATGGCATTCGGGTCTCCGGTCTCCGCCTGCTTGATTTTGGTGAACTCCGCCATCTCGGCCTTCCACTTCGGCTCGAGGCCGCGCTTGAGGTTAATCAAAAAGTCACTCGCGGTTTTTCCGTCGCCGGCCATTTTGACCTCACAGCGGTAATCGGCCCACGTCTCGTAGCCGAGCTTGTTGGCGATCACGGCGCGGAGTTGCAGCACCTTTTTTAGCAGTGGAACATTCTTGTCGCTGGCCAGAACCAATCGCTCGGCGGAAAAACGGATGCGCGTCTGCTCCACCTTCGCGCTGCGCAAAATGTTGAGATAATGAAAGGTCACGTTGGCCTGCAGCGTGTATTCGTCGTCGCCGGTTTTGACCTGCTCGAGGAACGACTCCGGCAATCCCTCAAGCTCAGCCTTGGTGAACTTGAGTGATTTTTTGGCGTTGGTGATGTTGGTGCGAAACTCCGTCGTCGCCGCGGCAAGCTCCTTGCGAAGTGCCTCTACCTCATCACGCTCGGCCTTGGCCAGGTGCAATCCGGCCCGGCGATAGTCGCGCAGAGTCTGCTCGAGGAGCCGCTTGGCCTCGCCCTTCAGGCTTGGCTTGGTGTCGGCGTAGGCCTTCACGGCGCGGTAGACATCCTCGCGGTAATCCAGCCCGACCGCCCACTCGTCCACCTTCTTTATCGCCTCTGTCGCCTTGGCCCGGTGCTCGGCATTCTCGCTGGTTTCCTTGAGCATGTAGGTGCGATTGGCCACCAGCGACACCTCGAACGACATGTCGTCCAGCGCACCGATGGTGTTCTCGAACGTCACCTGCCTTGGCGTGAGTTTGCCGATGGCGGCGAGCTTGGCGTTGGCTGCCTCGATGGCGGCGTCCACCGCGTCCAGCGAGGCCTGCGGGGATCGCTCGAACGGGGGCAGCGAAACGATCGAGCCGTGGCGCTCCGCGATACTTTCAAACTTGGCCCAGTCGGCGGAGAATTCCGCCTCCGGCGCGAGGCTGATGGTCGGGGAGGAACAGGCAACAAGCGTGCCCAACATCGCGAGGAGAACCGTACGAAAAGTCATGTGCCGCACGCTACCGCCGGCAGCCGGCTACGCTCAAGCAGATTCAGGGGGTGAGTATCCCGGTCGATGCCGCTTGGCCAAGCGCTGGCGTATCCACGCGACGGGCCTTGATCGCCACGTACGGCGGCACGTAGTGGCTGCGGTGCCGAAAGCTCCCCGGCTCGGCCCCGGCGTTGCCGTGGTTCGGTTCCGCCAAGTCCTCAATCACGAAGCCCGCCCGGCACAGTCCGCCGATCAATTCCTCCCAGCGATGCACGAACTCCAGCGCCCCCTTCTCACGATGTTCAAAGTCACCCTGCAACGGCGGCAGTGGCCCCTTGTCGTAGTAACTTTGCGTGACCGCATAGCCACTCGGGAACGGCGTCGGTGCCGCCTGCAGGTTCGTCGGCTGCTTGTGCTGGCTCAGATATTGCCCCCCCGCCCTCAGCACTCGGGCAATCTCATCGTACACCTTGGCCAAGTTTGGAACATAACAGGTGCTGACCGGCTGGCTGACCAGATCAAACGAGGCGTTGGCCAGCATCGAGAGGTCATCCATCGACCCGACGAGCGCGGTCAACTTCAGGCCGCGCTCGTTGGCCACGCGCTTATCCTGCTCGATCATCTCCGGGCTGATATCCACCACCGTGACCACCGCCCCCGCTGCAGCGTACAGCGGCGCCTGCAACCCGCCGCCACCGGCAAGGCAAAGTACCTGTTTACCTTCGAGCCCGCCCGAGATCCAGCCGCGCCCATTGATCGCCTTTGACGGATTCTCGAACTCCTTATCGCGCGCCGTGCGCGTGTGCAGTCGCCCCTGCTGAACTCGCTCGTCCCAGACTCGCCGATTGTGGTCCTGTGCCAAATCCACGCGGGCGTTGTAGCCCCGGCGCCGCGCTTGGCCAAGCGCTTGGTTTGAAAAGAGAATGGTCCCGGCTGTTTTCACAACCGGGACCATCTATGAGCAATAAGCATTAAGCTTATTTTCGGACGTGCACTAAACCGCAACCGTTATGACACACGCCCAAATTTGTATTCACAAACCATTGCCTATCAATGAGTTCAGCGGTTTGTTGCTCGGCAAACGAAAAAGTATTGCATTAAAAATATTATGCAAGCGGTTTTTTCGGTTTTTTTTGATCCTCAATTTCCATCAAAACCAAGCGCTTGGCCAAGCGCAGGCGGTTTTGCGTTTCATCGCAGTGATGTTTCTGTTACCCATCCCCGCCATGTCCTTCAATTCACTGGGACTTTCCGACACCGTTCTCAAGGGGATTCGTGCGATGGGTTATGAAGATCCGACGCCGATTCAGCTCCGCGGCATCCCGCTAATCCTCGAAGGCCGAGACGTGATCGGAAGCGCACAAACCGGCACCGGCAAAACGGCGGCGTTTGGTTTGCCCATCCTGACCAAGCTCGATAAGCCGGGCGACCAACCCCGAGCCCTGATCCTTGAGCCGACCCGGGAACTGGCCTCGCAGGTCGAGACGGCATTCCGCGATTTCTCCCGTTACTCGAAACTCCGGACCACGGTGCTCTACGGCGGCGTCAAGTATGGCAAACAGACGGATGCCCTCCAGACCGGGACGGACATCATCGTGGCCACGCCCGGCCGACTGCTCGACCACCTCTCGCAACGCAACACCACGCTCAAGCACCTGGAGTATCTCGTGCTCGACGAAGCAGACCGGATGCTGGACATGGGCTTCATGCCGGACGTCAAAAAGATCATCCAGAAATGCCCGGATAACCGGCATACCTCCCTGTTTTCCGCGACCATCCCGCCGATCATCGAGACGCTCATCCAGTGGGCGATGAAAGACCCGGAAACGGTGGAGATCGGGATGCGCCGCTCCGTGGCCGAAACGATTTCGCACGCGGTTTACCCGGTGGCATTCGATCAAAAAGATGAGCTGGTACTGGAGCTATTGGGCAAGGTGGACTTCGACTCGGTGATTGTCTTTTGCCGCACAAAAGTAGGCGCAGACAAGGTCGGTCGACTGCTCAAAAAGGAAAACCACTCGGTGGCTATTCTCCACTCCAACCGCACACAGGCCGAGCGGGAGCGGTCACTAAAGGGCTTCCGCGATGGTAAATACGAGGTGCTCGTGGCGACAGACATCGCCTCACGCGGACTGGACATTGCCAACGTCAGTCACGTGGTAAACTACGACGTGCCGCAACACCCCGAGGACTACGTACACCGCATCGGGCGCACCGGCCGTGCGGCGGCAAGCGGCGATGCCTTCACCATCATGGTCGCCGAGGATCGACAACACATGGAGGCGATCGAGCGATTCATTGGCAAAAAAATCAAACGCGAGAAAATGGACGACTTCGACTACAAGTACACCGCGCTGTTTGATGACGGAAAACGCGGTGGCATGCCACGCTTCCGTGGCGGTGCCGTGGGCCGGGGATATTCCTTTGGCATGTCCACCCGCGGCAAGGGCGGAGGCCGGAAACGCCGACGCTAAAGCCAACCCCTCAGCTTGTAATAAACCCACCCCACCTGCTCATGCATGTAGCAGGCTAACTGTTCGAATCCGCTGTCGTGGGGGACAGGATAAAATATCCACATGTTTTCCAATGCGCTAATTCCCTGCAAATCCGATCCCACTGGGACAACTTCCAAACCGACCTGCTCGAATAGCGCCTTGGATCGCCGCATGTGCCAGGCAGATGTCACCAGCGCAATTTTTTTCCAGCCGTGCTTCTCCGCCAACACCTTCGTATTCACTGCCTCATCCCGCGTGTGTAAATTCACGCCCAAGTCGTAAATCGGTTTATCGAACGGTTTCCACGTCTCCAACCAGTTTTTTAGCAGCACCCCTTCGCTGATCTGTTTCCCGTTTTCCCAATAGCCGCCACCACCGGTAACGAGCGCGTCGCCCTTCCCCAGCCGAACGAGTTCGGCGGCGGTCAAAATCCGATCTGCCGCGTCGTGAAGTTCGATTTCAAATGTCCCGGTTGAAACGTGGCTGTGGCCACCCCCGAGTACGACCACGGCATCGCATTTTGGGATAGCCATCAAATCCTCCACGACATAGGGCCTCTCCAGAGTGGAGAGCAGATAAGCCGGCAGTTTCGTGCCACCGACGATGCTGATCCCCAGCGCCAAGCCACCGGTGAACAGCGCCTGTCGTTTGTCGTTTTTGCGGATGGACCTATAGCAGGCGACCAACAAAACGGCCCAAATAAAACCGATTGGCTCGAACAACCGGCCAACCGTTTTGGACAGAAAATACATCATGCGGCCGGGATGCTTGGTCGAAACCGAACCGTTGCCCAGCAAAAACGGTGGATTGAATTTCCGCAGCCAAGCGAGCAATCTCCGTGCGAATGAAGACAGGGAAATTCATCACCATTTTTTACGTCTGGCTGGCTAGCTTCGCGCTTGGCCAAGCGGCGAACCAGCTGCCGCTGTCGATCGAGACTCTGGCAGACAAGGCGGACGCAGTAGTGCACGGCAAGGTCACCGGCATGATCTGCAAACGCGATGCCACGGGACGAATCTTCACTGAGGTGCGATTGAAACTGACCGAGACGCTGAAAGGTAAACCAAGCGGTGAGGAGTTCCGACTGGTACACGGCGGAGGCATCCTTGGCGGGAAGCGATCACGCTCGGTGGCTGACCCGAAATTTAAGGTAGGCGAAGAGGTGGTCGTTTTTGTAGTGTTCAACAGCCGGGGCGAGGCAGTTCCGATTGGCATGAACCAGGGACGATTTGAAGTGTTCCGGCCGACCGAACCCGGCGAAGCGATGGTGCGCAATCCGTTTCACGGCTTGGTCAAGCGGAACGATGCACGGGCGGTATTCAAGCGGGCGCTTAGCCAAGCGCAACCACTGATCCTATCGGAACTTAAGCGCCGGATACGGAGGGCGGCCAAGTGAAACGATTGCTGGCAGCCCTGCTTGCGCTTGGCCTGGCCAAGGCCGCGATGGCGTTCGTGCTTTTCAAAAATGAGGATGGCGAGCCGCTGCGTTGGCGACTGGATGAACTGGATCCATTGGTGCATCCGAATGTAGTCAACCGGGAGACGCGCGCCATACGCATCCACCTAGCCAAGGACGGTTGGTCGGACGACAACGCGGAATCGGAGCTAAACTCCATTCGCTCCGCCGCTGCTCAGTGGCAGGCGGTGCCGGGAACCATCCTGAAATTTGAGGAGGGTGAATTGCTGGAGCCGGGCGTGGACATCAACGGCGAAGACAATCAAAATGTGATTTTCTGGGTGAAGGAAGCGGCACCCGGAGGGGCTGTGTTGGTCAACAACGAACGCACGGAAATCAGCGGAGCGCTAGCTGTCACGTTTCCGACTTATTTTGACGACCACACCATCGTCGAGGCGGACATGGTGTTCAATGGCGTGAACCATCGTTGGTTCACTGACTACTCCAACACGTTTTCGAAGGATAATTTCGTCGAGGCAGTGGCGCTACATGAGTTCGGGCATTTCATCGGACTGCAACATTCGCCACTCGGTGCCGCAACCATGTTTTCGAGAACCGCAGCAGGGGTGAGCGTCTCGGCTGGGTTGACGCTGGACGAAGCCGCCGCAGCCCAGTCGCTCTACGGGAGGGACTCGGAGTCAGATTCATTCGGTGCAATTTCAGGCAAAGTAACCATGAGCGGAAAAGGCGTGTTCGGAGCTGTTGTCATCGCGGAGGATGAACACGGCAACATCGTGCAATCGACCGTGACTGAACCGAGTGGTGACTATGACATCGCCCCGATCCCGGCTGGAAAATATCGGGTGCGAGTCTCCCCGCTGCACTCGCCGGATGCAAATCAGCCACTGGTGCGCGATGTCGATATTTCAATCGAACACCAAGGCGCAGAAGTGAATTTTCGCCCATCGAATGCAACCGATGTCACCGTAAACGCTGACAAAACTACGGCCACGGATTTTTCAGTTCGCAAGGGCAGCCCAGCATTTTACATCAACGCTGTCCGGCCAGCCACGACCAAGGAAAACGTGTTCGAGTTGGCGTTTGAACCATTTGCCATCGAACGAACCGGAGCGAAGCAGTTGATCGGCGTGTACTCCCCCAGTCTGCCAACGCAGGCTGCCAAGCTGCGTATGACCGGCGATGGGATCACTTACGGAAAAACAACCTACGATCAGGGTGTGTTCGTTGGATTCAATTTGATCACGGTTGAGATAACCGTCGCGAAAAACGCCAAGCCGGGCGTCCGCAGCCTGTTCGTGGAAAAAGGAAATGATCGAAGCTATCTAAACGGCTTCGTGGAGATTATTTCCGGAACGGATGATTACGATTTCGACGGTGTCGATGATTCATGGCAACGGAAGTATTTCCCGGTATTCGCGGAGGCAGCATCCCGCGCGGAGGCCGACCCCGATGGTGACGGATACAAAAACAGTGAAGAACATGCGGCCGGCAACGATCCAACCGATGGGAGTTCGTTTCCACTGCTGGAGATCAACAGCATCACGGTGGACGAAAACGGCACAACCATCCAGTGGGACAGTCTCGCCGGAAAACGCTACCAAGTCTGGAGCAAAAAAGACGTCGCCAAGGCAACATGGAAAAAAGTCGGTGTCCCGCAGACCGCACGCCGGGCTTTCACATTTTTCACCGACCCAAGCGAGCGGGAGGAACTCCAATTCTACCGGGTACAGGCCCTGCCATGATTTCATTTAACATGGATGGACAGGATAGACAGGATTTTGAACGAGAACCATGAACGGCTTAAAACATGAGTAGACTACAAAGGAAATTATCGGATGCGCGTTTGATATTCTCAACGAGTTGGGGAGTGGTTTTCTTGAGTCGGTCTACGAAAGGGCGATGATTCGTGCATTACACGACAAAAAACTCCCGGTCGTTTCGCAACATCCCATACAGGTTTTCTTTCGCGACGAATGTGTGGGCGAATTCTATGCAGACTTGTTCGTGGACGAAAAAGTGATCGTAGAGCTAAAGGCGATTAAGGCAATCGCTCCCGAGCCATCAGGCTCAGATCATCAACTATCTCAATGCTACAGGCGTCGAAGTTGGTCTCCTCATCAACTTCGGAAATCCCAAACTCGAATTCAAGCGATTCACCCGTAGCCAGCAGCCAAGATCAGATTAATCGCCCTCTAAATCCATCCTGCTCATCCTGTCCATCCATGTTAATTGTAGAACCGTTTCAGGTATCGACCGGTGTGAGAGCGCTTGGATTTGGTGATTTTTTCGGGTGGGCCTTGAGCGATGATTTCTCCTCCACCCTCGCCACCTTCCGGGCCAAGGTCGATCACCCAATCCGCAGCGGCGATCAGGTCCAGGTTGTGTTCGATGACCAACACCGTGTGGCCGGCATCGACCAACCGCTGGATGACTCCGATCAACCGCCGCACGTCCGCCATGTGCAGGCCGATGGTTGGTTCCTCGAGAATGAACAGATTTTTTTTATTCTCTGCTTTGAGTCGCGTGCTGTCGCTCAAGCCGCTCAATAGATGTGTCACCAACCTGACTCGCTGAGCCTCGCCACCGCTAAGCGTCGGGCTAGTCTGCCCCAGTTTGAGATAACCCAAGCCGGTGTCGTGTAGAGCCTTGAGCGCCCGGTGAATTTTCGGGATCGCCCCGAAAAACTCGGCTGCTTCGTCGACGCTCAACTCCAGCACATCGGCAATCGTTTTGCCGTTGTAGAGAATATCCAACACCTCCGGGCTAAACCGATTCCCCTGACAAGTGTCGCACGTCATGAAGGCGGGTGGCAGGAAATTCATCTCCAACTTAACCGTACCCGCACCCTTGCAATCCGGGCATCGCCCCTGCGCGCTGTGGAACGAAAGACGGGCCGGG
>JAPPPH010000273.1:0-4160 GCA_028817635.1 Verrucomicrobiales bacterium
ATCCAATGCCTTGCAGTCAGCGGCACGGCAGAAGCCATTAACCTGACTGATCCTACCATGCAGACCGTCGAACTCGTGGTCACCAATCAACTCAGCATCGGCCTTCGCTAATGCGTGCCCCCCGTAAGCCTCAGCCCCCAAGGCTGCCAACTTAGCGCGTATGGAACCACGCTGGGCCGGATGAGCCAAACGCACGCGGGGATCCCAGTTGGGATGATCCTTCAGCCACGCTAACGTCTCCGGGGAAAATCCTTCCATGGCGATTTCCGGCAAGACGTCGTTAAACTGCTTCCAATAGTGTCGAATCCAGCCATCGGTCAGAATGATGTCCGCATCGAGTATCTGGCCAGTTAAAGGGTTCACTCGGCTCGGGCCAATGGCAGTACCGACGTCATTGTTCAACCACCGGACAAAGTTGTAACGAGCATCCTCAGGGTCCTTTTCCATGTGCGCACCGGTGACGGCATCCTGATAATAAACCTCGATCGCATCTGCCAATCCGACTTTTTCAAAAGCCTTGTTCCACATCAAAACACCCTCACGCACCCAGCGGCGGTA
The DNA here is from genome assembly GCA_028817635.1 of Verrucomicrobiales bacterium. Lineage (GTDB taxonomy): Bacteria > Verrucomicrobiota > Verrucomicrobiia > Limisphaerales > UBA1096 > UBA1096. The sequence continues at coordinate 559 of JAPPPH010000273.1, forward strand.
GCGCACCGGCGTTGTGTGCTCGATGTAAAAGATGATAGGGTTTTTCACAGGACTGACCTTCAATTTTGGATCCGCCTTCTCTAGGTGCCAACGATTTATGTAGCGGATTTTCTTCTGCTCATCCGTGTACTTGCCAAGGTCAGTGTAGCTGGTTGTAAAATATCCAACCCGCTGATCTGCAACGCGTGGCTTGTAAGTCTTGCTCGGGGTGATGGAGCTAATCGAGTAATGCAACGTTTTCAAAACGCCGTTGCCGGTTGGAGCAGTGAAAGCCAACTCCACGTTGGTCGGAAACGCCTTCGCAGTTTTAATTTGGGCCAATCGGGAGTTAAACCCTGCACCCTTACTGCCGAAGAACTTCGAGGCACCTCCAACCAACAACGCATCCATGTCGATTACTGGGCGGTTCTTGGACATCACAGTGACAATAGGCACAGATGTTATAACCCGATCCGTATATAGCCGCTTCACGGATGCCCTAGATTCCAAATCACCAGTTGAACGAACCGCTAAGTTGGGCTCAATGACTAACAGTTGCTTATTGAGCCGCTTAAAGTAAACGTAACGTTCGCCAGCCTGCAGCCCGGCGTACGTCTCTCCACTCGCCACAGTGGTGGCGATGAAGAAGCGCTTGGACTCGAAGCCAACCGGAAGGGCAGCGAGCATCTGCTGATCCTTCTTCCGGACATAGATGGAGAGCAGGCTGTCTTTTTTCTCCATGCTGGAAATGACCTGCTCATAGCCCTTGAGCACCGTGGTGTAAGAAGGGAAATCCGGCTTCGCGATGGAGGTCGGGGGCTTGGGCGGCGTCGGCGCAGTTTGCGCCACTGCTAAAGTCACTGCGGCAAAACCAAGCACAGTAACCAGAGTAACGTTTTTAATCTTCATGGCAGAATCAACTCAACCGGCCGAAGTTTGAATCCTTCGCTTGGCCAAGCGCAAGTTCCAATCCGAGCATTTCCACAAAAAAACGCCTCAACTCTCGACCGCTTGGCCAAGCGCGGGTAGCCTTTCGGGGGTCGGGGAAATGGCGGCAAAAAAATCCACAGGCAAGTTTAACTCAATCGAGGCGGTTTTGCGCGACATCGCGCGCGGCCAAATGGTCGTCGTGGTCGATGATGCCGATCGCGAAAACGAGGGCGACCTGATCATGGCCGCCGAAAAGACCACGGCCAAGGCGGTCAATTTCATGGCCAAGTTTGGCCGGGGCCTCATCTGTGTGCCAACCGTGCCGGAGCGGCTGCACCAGCTTGGTATCGAGCGAATGGTGCTAAACAACCGGGAAAGCCACCGGACCGATTTCCAGATCAGCGTTGATGCCGCCAACGGGATCACCACCGGCATCAGTGCCGCCGACCGGGCCAAGACGATCAAGGTACTCGCCAGCCCGACCTCGATCGCAGACGACCTTGTTCAGCCGGGTCACATTTTTCCGCTCCGCGCGAAGAGCGGCGGCGTGTTGCAGCGCGCCGGTCACACGGAGGCGGCGGTCGATCTCGCCCGTCTGGCCGGTTGCCGACCGATGGGCGTCATCTGCGAGATCATGAGTGACGACGGTTCGATGGCACGGCTGCCCGAGCTGCGGCGCTTCGCGAAAAAACATAAGCTCAAGATTTGCTCGATCGCGCAGTTAATCGAGTTCCGACGCAAGCGCGAAAAGCTCGTTGCCTTTGAGGAGGTCATCAAGATGCCGACCGACTACGGCGAGTTCGACCTGCACCTGTACCGCTCTGAGCTGGACGGCGAACATCACCTCGCGCTGGTGAAAGGCAAAATGAGTGCCCGCCGCCGGACGCTCGTGCGTGTGCACAGCGAATGCCTCACCGGCGATGTGTTTGGCTCGCGCCGGTGCGACTGCGGACCGCAGTTGCAGCAAGCGATGAAGCAGGTATCCGACGCCGGGCACGGGGTCATTCTTTACATGCGACAGGAGGGTCGCGGCATCGGGCTCGCGCCCAAGATCAAGGCTTACAAGCTGCAGCAAAGCGGCTACGACACGGTGGAGGCAAACGAAAAACTGGGCTTCCCGATGGATCTGCGCGAGTACGGCATCGGCGCCCAGATCCTCGCCGATCTCGGCATCAAGAAAATCCGGCTGTTGACCAACAACCCCAAGAAAATCGTCGGGCTCGAGGGGTACGGGCTGGAGATCGTCGAACAGGTGCCGATTCGAGTGAAACCCAATCGGCACAATAAAAACTACCTCCGAACCAAGCGCGAAAAACTGGGGCATCTCCTTTAACCGTACGCTTTCAATATGGAAACTACTGTCATCATTCTCTGGGTTTACATTGCACTGCTGATCGCCGGCGGCCTGATGGGCTTCATCAAGGCCAAAAGCAAGGCTTCCATCATTGCTTCCACCGTCTTCGCCATCCCGCTGATCCTCGCGGCAGTGGATGTCATCCCGGCAACAGCCGCAGACATTTTGCTCGCCGGACTCACGATCATGTTCGGCGCAAAGTACATCCGCAGTTGGAAGTTTATGCCGGGCGGGATGATGGGTATCGCCTCGCTGGTCGCGTTCGTCCTGCGCCTACTGCTTCAGTCCCCGACGCCGTGAGCCAGGCGCTTGGCCAAGCGCTCCCCATCTGGGACATCCACGCGGAGATCACCGACACATTGGCGGTTCAAAACTGCCTCGTCCTCGGCGCTCCCACCGGCTCCGGCAAGTCCACGCAGGTGCCGCAGATGATCCTCGACGACGTCCTCTGCGGCGAACGCCGCGTGGTCGTCCTGCAGCCCCGTCGCGTTGCCGCCCGCTCGCTCGCCCGCCGCGTCGCCTGGGAACGCGACACCGCGCTTGGCCAAGGCGTGGGCTATCAGGTGCGGTTCGAGAATCACACCGGCCCGAAGACGAAAATCGAATTCATCACCGAGGGCGTGCTGCTGCGCCGCCTGCAGGATGACCCGGAACTGACCGGCGTCGGCGCCGTGCTGTTCGACGAGTTTCACGAGCGTAACCTGATGAGCGACCTCGCGCTTGGCCTCGTCAAAAAACTTCAGCGCACGAGCCGCGACGACCTGAAGATCGTCGTCATGTCGGCCACCATCCAGACCGGCTCCGTGGCCCGCTACCTTGGCCAGGCTCCGGACGCGCCCTGCCCCGTGCTCACCTCCGACGGGCGCACCTTTCCGGTCGAGATTCGCTTCGGCCAATACCGCAATCGCGACCCAATCACCGAGCAGGCGGCCGACGCGGTGGAGTTGATTTTGCGGAACGACTCGCCGGGGGACATCCTGATTTTCATGCCCGGCATGGGTGAAATCCGCGGCACGATCGGCGCGCTCAGCCGGCGACGCTTGGCCGAACCGGTGGAGTTGATCCCGTTACACGGCGAACTGCCGCCGGCGGATCAGGATCGGGCGTTTAGTGACTGCAACCGACGCAAGGTCGTCGTCGCGACAAACGTCGCCGAGACATCCGTGACCATCGACGGCATCCGCCACGTCATCGACAGCGGCCTCGCCCGCGTGGCCCGCTTCGACAGCGAACGCGGCTTTGGCACGCTGCTCATCGAGGAGATTAGCCGCGCCTCGGCCGATCCACGCGCGGGCCGCGCGGGCCGCACTGCGCCCGGCACCTGTCACCGGCTCTGGAC
>JAPPPH010000273.1:4170-8948 GCA_028817635.1 Verrucomicrobiales bacterium
GCACAACACGCCGGAGATTCACCGAACCGACCTCGCCGAGGCGGTGCTCATGCTTCACTCCGCCGGCATCGAACGCGCGGTGGATTTCGACTGGCTCGACAAACCGGAACCGGACGCCGTTGAGACTGCTGAAAATTTACTGCGCTCGCTCGGCGCCTTGGCCAAGTGCTTGGCCAACGGCAGCGGCGGGCTGACCGAGATTGGCCAAGCGATGCTCCGCCTGCCGATGCACCCGCGCTTCGCCCGAATGATGATCGAGGGCGGCCGCCGTGGCTGCGTCAACGAGGCCGCCCTGTGTGCCGCTTTCCTGAGCGGACGCGACATCCTCGTCCGCTCAGCGCGCGACGACAAAAAAGTGCAGGCCGCTCAGGAGCCGTTTCGCGACGGGGCCGGCTCTGACTTTGAGGTGCTGATCCGTGCTTGGCAGTTTGCCCGCTCGCGCCGTTACAACATCGACGACTGCCGGGCACACGGCATCCACGCCGGCGCCTGCCGCGAAGCCGAGGCGACCTTTCGCCAACTGCTGCACTTGGCCAAGCGCCACGGCATGACCACCGACGAAAACGCGGAGCCGGATCGATCGAAAGCCACCGCGTTGCGGCTCTGCATCCTCTCCGCATTCGCCGATCAAATCTGCGTGCGCCGCGACACCGGCACGCTCCACTGCACGCTGCCGCATGGCCGAAGCGGCACGCTGGTTCGCGAGAGCGTCGTGCAGCAATCGTCGCTGCTCGTCGTCGCCGAGATTCGACAGGTCTCGGCCCGGGGCAACCGCGCCCAGACGCTGCTCAGCCTGGCCTCGGCCATCGAGTTGGACTGGGTGCGGGAGCTGTTTCCCGACGAACTCACCACCCGGCCGGAGTGTGAATTTGACCCCTCACCCAAGCGGGTCGAGGCGTTTGAAATCACGCGCTTTCGCGACCTCGAGCTGGGCCGCGAACGTGCCCGCGAACCGGACGCAAAAGCCGCCGGCCATGCGCTCGCCCGGGCCTGCCTGCGCGAGTGGTTCAAGCCCAAATCGTTCGACCACTCGATCCGGTTGCTGATCAACCGGCTTAACTGGCTTTGTGCCGCCCGGCCGGATCTGGAGTTTCCCCCGCTGGATGAACCGGCGATTTTGAATTGCCTCGCCGCCGCGTTTGAGGGCATGACCTTGGCCAAGCAGGCGGTCGCCGCGAACGTGAAGCCGGCGTTTTGCAGGCACATGCCGGAGGCGCAGTGGGAGTGGCTCGACGAGTTCGCCCCGGCCACCATCGACTGGCCCGACGAACAGCCCAAGCGATTGCAGTACCCGGAGGTTGCCGCAGACAAACACGGCAACGTACACCCGGTGGAACTGCACGTGAAACTGCACGAGTGCTTCCGGCTCGCCGAGCATCCGACCCTCTGCGAGGGCAAACACATCGTGCGGTTCAAGCTGTTGAACCCGAAAAACAAGAAGATCGATTTTTGCGACGACTGGCCGACATTCAAGCAGCGGGAGTACCCGCGAATCCGGAAAGATCTGCTGGCCAAATTCCCCGGCGTAGGCTGGATTTGATTTGGGTTTTGAGGATCGAAGAACCACAACTGCCAATGAGCACATTCACATCAACTGTTTTTTCAGACTCGCAGGCTCGTCCCTCCATAGGAGGGTGCTGGAGGGACGAGCCTGCGAGTCCGCTTGGCCAAGCGGCATATGCAATTACCAAACCTGATTTCCTGAAATGATCAACGACATCCGACGCATCGCAGCCGAAGCCGGCGACGCCATCATGAAAACCTACGACGGCCCGGCCCAGGTGGAAACCAAGGAGGACGACTCGCCTCTCACACAGGCAGACCGCGCCGCGCACAACTGCATCGTCGCCGCGCTCACAGAGCTGACGCCGGACATCCCGGTTTTGTCCGAGGAATCGGAAGGCATTAGCACCGAGGAGCGCATGAGTTGGAATCGCTTTTGGCTCGTCGACCCACTCGACGGCACCAAGGAGTTCATCAAGAAAACCGGACAGTTTACCGTCAACATCGCGCTGATCGAAAACGGCGAATCCACCCTCGGCGTCGTGCTCGCCCCGGCCTCCGGCCTTGAGTACTTCGCCAGTCGCGACAACGGAGCATTCAAGCGGCTTGGCCAAGCGGAGCCGGAGAAGATTCACGTCAGCGAAATCGACAAGGACAAACTTCGCATCGTGGCCAGCCGCGACCACGCCGGCCCGAAGGTCGCCGCCATGCTCAAAAAACTGCCAAGCGCCGAACTCGTCAGCATGGGCAGCTCACTCAAGTTTTGCCTCGTGGCCGAGGGTGCGGCCGACCTTTACCCGCGATTCGTCCCCACGATGGAGTGGGACACCGGCGCCGCACAATGCATCCTCGAGGAGGCCGGAGGCGCCGTCTGCACCCTCGACGGCTACCGCTTGGGCTACGGCAAGGAAGACCCGCGCAACCCCTCCATCATCGCCGCCGGCCACCCCACCCTAGACTGGAAAGCATTGCTGCCCAACGACTAAGCATCGTTTCCGCTTGGCCAAGCGCTTGGTTTTCTTATTTAGAATTATTCCAAGTATTGACAGGCCGCTTGGCTAATGGCACGTTGCGCGCATGGCGACGGACCCACTTCCTGTGTCCGGTGACTCCCTCAATCAACGACTTGCCGAGAAGGGCCTTCGATTCACTTCTCAACGGCAGCATGTCTATGAGGTTTTGCTTGGCCAACGCGACCACCCCTCCGCCGAGGAGGTTTTCATGCGGGCCAAGCAGTCGAAACCGGAAATCTCCATGGCGACCGTTTACAACAGCCTCGACGCTCTGGTGAAGTGCGGTGTCGTGCGGCAGGTAAACGTCGACCGTGGTGCCACCCTGTATTGCTCCAACATGAACGAGCACGCGCACTTTTGCTGCGACGATTGCGGCAAGGTCTTCGACGTGAATTTGAAAAACTCACCCCGCGTGCCGGAGGTAGATGTGCCGGGCGAATTTGAAGTACGAACAATCGACATCGCACTGCACGGCCGCTGCACCGGCACGTGCGAGGATTGCGGACGAAGGGAGGCCCACGCATGAGCGCCCACACAGACACAATTGATGAGTTTGTCGCAAGCGACTACAAGTACGGTTTCGTCACCGACATTGAAAGCGAATCTCTCGAGCCGGGTTTGAATGAGGACGTCGTCCGCTTCATCTCCGCCAAGAAAAACGAACCGGAGTGGTTGCTGGAATGGCGGCTGAAGGCGCTGCGGCATTTTGAAAAAATGGAGAGCCCGACTTGGCCGCATGTAAAATATCCGCCGGTCGATTTTCAGGACATCTCCTACTACAGCGCCCCGAAGAAAAAAGGCGATGGCCCGAAGAGCCTCGACGAGGTTGATCCCAAGCTGCTTGAGACATACGAGAAACTCGGTGTACCGCTGCACGAGCGGGCGCGTCTGGCCGGCGTCGCGGTCGATGCGGTGTTCGACAGCGAATCGATCGGCACCACGTTCAAGGAGGACTTGGCCAAGGCCGGAGTGATCTTCTGCTCCATCTCCGAGGCGGTGCAGGAACACCCGGAGTTGGTGAAGAAATATCTCGGGACGGTCGTGCCTTATACGGACAATTTTTACGCGACGCTGAATTCCGCGGTCTTCAGCGACGGGTCATTCGTTTACATCCCCAAGGGCACGCGCTGCCCGATGGAGTTGAGCACCTACTTTCGTATCAATGCCGCGAATACCGGGCAGTTCGAGCGCACGCTAATCGTCGCCGAGGAAAGCAGCCACGTCAGTTATCTCGAGGGCTGCACCGCCCCGATGCGCGACGAAAACCAGCTTCACGCCGCCGTGGTGGAACTGGTCGCGCTCGACAACGCCGAGATCAAGTATTCCACCGTGCAAAACTGGTATCCCGGCGACGAGGAAGGCCGAGGGGGTATCTACAACTTTGTGACCAAACGCGGCATTTGCAAAACCAACGCCAAGATTTCGTGGACGCAGGTCGAGACCGGCTCGGCGATCACCTGGAAATATCCCAGCGTGATTTTGCAGGGCGACAACTCGATCGGGGAATTTTACTCCGTCGCCCTCACAAACAAGGCGCAGCAGGCCGACACCGGCACCAAGATGGTGCATATCGGGAAAAATACCCGCAGCACGATCGTCTCCAAGGGCATCTCCGCCGGCAAGGGGCAGAACAGCTATCGCGGCCTCGTGCAGGTCGGCAAAAAGGCGACCAACGCCCGCAACTTTTCGCAGTGCGACTCGCTGTTAATCGGCGACAAGTGCGGCGCACACACCTTCCCGTACATCGAGGCGAAGAACCCAAGCGCCAGCATCGAGCACGAGGCGACCACCTCCAAGATCGGGGAGGACCAGATTTTTTACTGCAACCAACGTGGCCTCGAACCGCAGGACGCCGTCAACATGATCGTCAACGGTTTCTGTAAGGAGGTCTTTCGCGAACTCCCGATGGAGTTCGCCGTGGAAGCCCAAAAACTCCTCGACGTCAGCCTCGAAGGCAGCGTCGGCTAATTTTTCTAACGCATGCTCGAAATAAAAAACCTACAGGCCGGGATCGAGGACAAACCGATCCTCAAGGGAATCGACCTATCGGTGAATGCCGGCGAAGTGCACGCCATCATGGGCCCGAATGGCAGCGGCAAAAGCACGCTCGCCTCGGTGCTCGCCGGGCGCGACGGCTACGACGTCACCGGCGGTGAAGCCCTGCTGCAGGGCGACGACCTGCTCGACCTCGCCCCGGAGGAACGTGCCCGCGAGGGGGTCTTTCTCGCCTTCCAATACCCGGTCGAAATCCCCGGCGTGAAC
>JAPPPH010000012.1 GCA_028817635.1 Verrucomicrobiales bacterium
ATGCGGGCGCACCTCGAAAAAGTGCGGGGCGAATTTCAGGGCATCGTATTTGATTTCGTCGACCCGATGCACTGCGGCGCGATGCGGAATCGCTTCGGCCCGGACAATGCGCTTTGGGTGGGGCAGACCGGTCGCGGCTGGGGCTCCGTCGGGGGCAAACGCTTTGGCCTCGAGCGGATCGTCTGGGACGGTAAAACGACCCCGATGGAGATGCATCACGTCAGCCTGACCAAGGACGGATTCACGATTGCATTCACCAAGCGGGTGGACAAAAAGGCGGCAGTCGATGCGGCGAGCTACGGCATCAAGCATTGGGGCTACGAATACCGCGCAGAGTACGGCTCACCAAAGGTTGGTGCAACCGATGTGAAGCCCAGCACGATCACCGTTGCCGAGGACGGAAAGTCGGTTCACCTGTCGATGGATCTCGTCAAGGATCGGGTTTATGAATTCGTGATCCACTCCGGCTTGACCGGTGCGGACGGAAGCAAATTCACCAACCCCCGCGGCTGGTACACGCTGAACTATTTGCGTTAAGAAGCCGTCTCAAGATTCTCCGGCCATCGGATTTCAACACCCCGTTTGACGAGGGTGTTTTGAAGATCGTCCAACCGATTTTTGTCCCGATAAAAATGCTCCGGTGTAGTGGCTTGGGCGATTGATTCGCTGGCCAAAATACCGGCGACTTCGCCGATGTTCCATTCAACCGGATGCAGTCGGTAGCACCCGTTGGTCACATGTGTTGTGCCGATGTTTTTCGATGCAGGGATGAGGTTCTTTATCCGGCGGGGGATGAGTGCTCCGAGGGGGATCTCAAACGGAAGCGCGGCGAAGTCGATATAGTTGTCACCCCCGGTACTCGGGTGAAGGTCGATTTGATAATGCCCGATGCCAACCGAGTCTCGGTAGCGCTTGGCTCGTAGTCCCTTGCTGTCTTTCAATCCCAGAACCTTCATCCGGTTTTCCACGCCGCAATGCTGCTCGAGGACAGTGGTGTGAGCCTTGATTCTGCGAGATTCACGGACGTAGGGGTACTTGGCCAAGCCGTCCTTGGTTCCCATGATATCGTTTCGCAGTCGCAACCCCGGCCAGCCTTGGTCGCCATCGTCTCGCGGTGCCTCGGTTTGTAGCCAGTAAAGTAGTGACAGGCTCAATTGTTTCGATCGATCGATGTGGCGTTGTCGTTCTTCCGCACTGACACCGACAAGGTTGCCCAACAGGTAATCGTTTTGCGGCCAGTTGATCAGGCTGACATCCCGCAATCCGCTGTTTGGCATGAAGTTTTTGGCGGCAACAATTCGCCGATACGTCCAGAGATTGATGATCCCTTTTTTATGTGGGCCGGTAGGGTTGAAACCCAAGCGCTTGGTCAAGCCGCTGGACGGGTGTGTGTAGGTGAAGTCCAGCAGTCTCCCCGGCCACGGGGGGGAGATGTCAGGCACAAACGATTTCCAAAAATCGTATTCGCTTGGCTTGTCGATGGTGTGGTTTTCTCCTTCAACGTGATCGATGGCGAAGCACATGGTGAACGCCTGTTGGTTTTTCGGTGAGGCATGCTCCGGCATGTGCAGTTCTCCCGTGGCAAGTTTGCCCTCGGTGCCGGTGACGTGTTCGCACTTGGCCAGAGGCAACAGGTCTCCCAACTCCGTTGCGTCGGCAAAATAACGACCGTGCAAAACCAGATGGGAGTTTTTCCTGAGATCCAATACCTCGACCGAATTGATTTCATCATTGTCGGTTTCGACTGCCGTGGGGATGGTTTCCCTGAGTAGCGTCAGTTTGCCAGACGCGACGAACGGTCTCAGCATGGCCTCGAGACAAGCCAAAGCCACTCGCGGTTCGTGGCATAGCCGGGACACGGAGCCGCTGCCGGGGTTCAGATTGATGTTTCCGCGTGCTGCCGGTGTGAGTGGATAATGTTTCCTGTAATGGTTGCGAATGGCGTTTCGCAATTCTCGATAGGTGCGGGTACAGCCGAAACGTTCGATCCACTTGTGTTCATCCGGGGGGACGCCCTGTGATGTTAATTGACCCCCAATCCAGTCAGTCTCCTCGGTCATGATGACACTCAGCCCGGATCGAAGCGCGGAGAGGGCAGCGGCGCAACCTCCAAGACCGCCACCAATCACGACAAAGTCCGCCTTCAATTCCTTTGGAGATCGTTTGAGTGAACGGCAGCCAGAAAGTCCGACGGCAGCTGCGGGAAAACCGAGCCCCAGCGTAACCAAACTCTTGCGGCGGTTGATTTGTTTTTGTTGAAAACTCATATGGTTGACCTAGTTGTTCGGACGTTCAGTATCGCCTAACGAATCACTTTCGTTAATCCTGCGTGCGCTGGGTTCGATTGTATGGATCGGTACGACATTAGGAAAGACTACGCGTGGAACTTCGATCATGCGCCGGAGCCTGTTGCGGGCGATGTGCCGGCAGTTGACGGCGACTGGACGTACTGCGGGCAGCCGGTGGACTCGCCGTTGGGCATTGCGGCGGGGCCGCTGCTCAACGGTCGTTGGCTTCTGTATTACGCCTCGCTTGGCTTCGACATTTTGACCTACAAAACCGTGCGTGCACGGGAGCGGGCATCGTATGGCCTGCCCAATCTGCAGCCGATCGCTTGGCCAAGCGGGACGGCGTTACCGGAGGAGGTCGACACGACTGCGGCGATGGAGGGGAGTTGGGCGATCTCGTTTGGCATGCCGTCGAAGCCGCCTCGTTTTTGGCAGGACGATGTCGCAGCGACGCGGTCGCGCTTGGCCAAGGGCAAGTTTCTCAGTGTCTCCGTGGTGGCGACGCCGGAGCCGGGAGACACGATTGATGAGGTGGCTTCAGACTATGCCCGGTGTGCCCGATGGGCAGCGGACAGTGGCGCGGACGGGGTCGAAGCCAACTTTAGTTGCCCCAACGTCAGCAGCGTGGACGGGCAGCTGTATCTCAACGCCGCCGATGCCGGCCTCGTGGCTGCGCGGCTGCGTGAGGCGATCCCGGATAAACCGCTGCTACTCAAGGTCGGACACTTTACCGATCGGGAGGTCGCGCTGGCGTTTTTTGAGGCGGTGGCGCCTTATGTCGATGCGCTGGTGATGGTCAATGGGGTATCGACATGTGTGAGGGATGAACAGGGTGAGTTAATGTTTGAGGGCCGTTGCCGAGGCATCGGCGGAGTGGCGATTCGTGACTTGGTGTTCGAGCAACTAGCTTGGTTCGCCGGGTTTATCCGGGAGCGCGCCAGCTCGGTGCGCCTTGTGGGGGTCGGTGGGCTTGGTCAAGCGGCGGATGTTGCCCAAGCGCTTGGCCAAGGGTGCGAGGCGGTACAGTTCGCCACTGCGGCGATGCTCAATCCCGGTTTGGGCTTGGCCATCCGAAGGGAGGGTTTTTAATGGCGGCGATGATTCGTTTGGGCCTGACAGGTGGCATCGGGATGGGCAAGTCCACGGCGGCGGAGCTGTTGGCCGAGCGCGGGGCGAAGATTTCTGATTCAGACGAGATCGCCCGCGAATTGGTCGAGCCGGGCCAGCCGGCACTGCAGGCCATCGCGGAGGCATTCGGCAACGAGGTGCTTCGGGCGGATGGCTCGCTCGATCGCGGCCATGTAGCCGGGTTGGTGTTCGGTGACAACGAAGCTCGTAGGACGTTGGAGGTCATTTTGCATCCGCGCATTCGTGAGACGTGGCAGGGGAATCTGGCTCGATGGGCAGGGGAGGGGGAATCGATCGGCGTGGCGGTGATTCCGCTGCTCTACGAGACCGGTTGCGAGGAAGCGTTCGACAAAATTGTCTGTGTGGCCTGTTCGCCCGAGCTACAGCGGAAACGTCTGCGTCAGCGTGACTGGAGCGACGAGGAGATTGACCGGAGAATTGCCGCGCAATTAAACGCAGAGGAAAAGATGAAACGGGCCGATCATGTGGTTTGGACCGACGGCCCGATGGACGCGCACGCGGCTCAGTGGGATGCCTTGCTGGCCTGCTGGTCTGGAGAATCCTCGACCGTCGTAGCCTGAACATCAATTGGCGATTGTGGGGTGGGGAGGTCTTCCTTTCGCATACCGGACATCGCCAGCACCCAGCCGCCGTAGACCGTGCCGGCGATACTGATCGGGATGCCGGCCAACACTCCGGCGACCAGCCCCCGCAAAAACGCCTGCCCGGTTGAATCCTTGTTGAGCAGTTTTTGAATCAGGAAAACGCCAACACCGCCGGTGATGAAGGCCAGCACGCAGGAAAGCGGAGTGGCAAGGCCGGCGGTCATGGCATTGCCGACAAAGAAAAAGTTGTCGATCAGGAAAATCCACGCGCCGCTCAACCGATGGATTCGGAGATTCTTGACGTGGCGCAACTCCGCGGGGGTGTTTGGTTTCTGACTCATTTCTGCGTGCGACTATAACGGCTCTCGCCCGTCATAGCCAGCATCGAGTTCGTGCCAGTGGCCGATGTCCTCCTCGCCCTTTTCCCAGCAGAGGAAGACTTCGCGCGTGCCTCTGCGCGAGGGGAAATCAATGAGGCCACGCTCGGCGTCTTTGAGTTGGATGTCGTGCTGCTTGAATGCGCCGTAAATCGACTGCATGGCAAAGAGAACCTTGAGGCTGTTGTTCACCGATTCGCCCCCGACATCCGACTGGGCGTTGACGAGACTCGCGACGCGTTGGCTTAGTTTTTTGTGTTCCTCCCCGAGACGTGCGAGGTCGTCGAGCCACTCGGTGATCTTGGGCAGCATGGCCCGAGCTTCGGCCAGGGTGTAGTGCTTTTTGAAGCGGTACGGCATCAACCCTCCTTCTTGGCGGGGTGCAGTTTTTCGCGGAGCGCCTCGGTTGGCGTGATCTCGTAGGATCGCTTCCATGCGTCCTTGGCTTCGTTCGCTTGGCCAAGTTTGTGGTGGACGTTGCCGAGTTGCTCGAACAGGTAGGCGTCCGGCGCCTTGGCCTTGTTCAACTGGACGTCCAGCAACTCGTGGGCGCGCTGCCAGGCGGCCTTGGCCTTGTCCGCTTGGCCAAGCGCTTGGTGAGCGTCACCGATGTGCTCGAAGATGGTCGAGTCCGGTTCGTCCTTGGTTAGTTCGGCGGCACGCAACAACTCGGTCAATGCCTCGTCGAATTTGCCCTGCCGGTAGTATAGCCAGCCGAGGCTATCGACGTAGGCGGCGTTGTCCGGTTCGAGTTCGTTTGCCTTGATGATCAGCTTGGCGGCTTCGTCGAGATTACGGTTGATGTCCGCCCACATGTAGCCGAGATAATTCATCGCGTTGTGATATTCTGGCGACATCCCGATGGCTTTGTTGAAAATCTTTGCCGCGGTGTCGTATTGGCGGTTGCGCTCGTAGGCGGCTCCGAGCTGAAAATAGAAAAAGTGGGTCAGTCGGTTTTGTTCACCGGCCTGTGCGAGTTCCTCGGCCTCGAGCAGGTTTTCGATCGCACGGGAAAAATGGTGCAACGAACTGTGGGCCAAGCCGGCATAAAACCGGTTAATGAAAGTGGCCTTGAACTGCTTGTCGGCTTTCTCGAGGGTCTCGAGAGTTTTCTTGGGCGTGTCCTGAAACAGTTGGACGCTGGCCAACTCGTAATAGGCCGGCTCAAACTTGGGGTTAATTTTCAGGACAGTCTCGAAGTGCGCCGCCGCCTCGTCGAGTTTGTCGAGGTCGCGCTTGATGCCACCGAGGACGAACAGGGCACGCTCATTGGTGGGGCGGGAGCGGAGGATGGCCTCGAGTTGCTTGGTGGCGTCTTCGGTTTTTTCCTCGCGCAGATACAGTTCGGCGAGTTGTTCGCGTACACCGACAAGGCTTGGGCTCAACTCGATGAGCGAGACGAACAGCCGGATGGCCTTCTCGTTTTCGCCCCACAATTTGTAGTAGTCGGCTAGGCGATGGATCGTCAGCGGACTTTCCGGCTTGAGGGCATCGGCCTTGTCGAGTGCGGCGATGATGCCGGTTTTGATGTCGCTGATCTTGGATTTTGCGGCGAGGCCGGTGTCCCGGTAAAGGTCGGCGATGCCAATCCAGAATTCCGGCTGGGGCTTGTCCTTGGTCAGCGCAGTGTCGAGCACCTTGAATGCCTCGTCAAAGCGCTTAGCCGCGGAGTGGAGCTTGGTCAGGCCGCGAATGGAGATCAGCGTTGGCTGGCCCTGTGCCACGGCAGTTTCAAATGCCGCGATGGCTTCGGCCGGCTGGTTGGCCTGTTGGTAGGCGAGGCCAAGCCATTCGTGCGTGGCAACGGAGTCGGGGTTGGCCACTTGGCCAAGCCGCAATACCTCGATCGCCTTGTCGGTCTTTTTCTTTTGGAGATAACGCCGCGCGGTCAGGATGACGACCGATTCCTGCTCGGGATCGGCCTTGGCGGCGGCTTCGAGGTGCTTGAGGGAGTCGTCCGGTTTTCCGCGAAACTCAAAACTGCGGCTGGTGAGGTAGTGGGTCAGCCCCTCGACCCGGGAGCGGAATGACTTATCCTTTGGCTCCTCGAGTTCTTCGAGGTTGAGTCCCTCGATGCCGGAGGGCACACCGGGCCGCGGTGCCGCCTTGGGCACAGTCGTGCATCCGGCTCCGGCCCAAAGCAGGGCGAGCCCAATTGTGAGTTTCGTATGGATGCCGCTTTTCACGGGAGGGGGCCGCTCGACACTCCACGCCCGGCCAAGACAACCGAGGTGGAAACTCGAGCCGGCAGCCAGAGCGGCGGCGTCAGCCTGACAGATTATTTCTGCCAGGTACGCTTCTTATGACGATTTGCGCGTGATTTCTTTTTGCGCTTGTGCTTGTTGATGATCTTTGCTTTCCGGCGTTTCTTCAGTGAGCCCATATATGCTTCGTTACTTTGTTTTCGAGTGGTTTAAAAAATTCAGTGCACAACCTTGTTGAGGGGATACTCGATGATGCCCTCGGCTCCGGCGCTCTTTAGCACGGGAATGATTTCCCGGGCGACAGCCTCCTCAATGACGGTCTCCACCGCCACCCAGCCGCTGCCGCTCAAGCCGGAAACGGTTGGATTACGCAAGGCTGGGAGCTTTTTCAACACCTTTGAGAGGTTTTTTTCCTCAATATTGAACTTCATCCCGACCTTGGTCTCGGCATCGAGCGCCCCACGGAGGAGCATGGCAACGGTCTCAATCTTGTTCCGTTTCCAGTCGTTTTTCCATGTATCACGGTTGGCGATCAGGCGGGGGGTGGAGACGAGCAACTCGTCGACGATACGCAGATTGTTAGCCGCGAGGCTCGAGCCGGTCTCGGTCACCTCGACAATGGCGTCCACCAGTTCGCGGGCTTTAACCTCGGTGGCGCCCCATGAAAACTCGACGTTTGCCTTGACCCTGTTTTTGCGAAGGTACTTTCTGGTCAGGTTCACAACCTCGGTGGCGATGCGTTTGCCACTCAGCCCCTTGACGCTCTTGATGGGGGACTCCTCCGGCACGCATAAAACCCAGCGGGCAGGGCGGCGGGTGGCACGGCTGAACAACAGTTCGGTCACTTCATGCACCTTGGAGCCGTTCTCCATCACCCAGTCCAGTCCGGTGATTCCGCAATCGAGATAGCCAAGTTCCACATAGCGGCTGATCTCCTGTGCGCGAATGAGGCGCACTTCGATCTCCGGGTCGTCGATGTACGGCACGAGAGAGCGTGCGCTGGAGCGGACATTGAATCCGGCCTTGGCCATCTTTTCGATGGTCGGTTTCTCGAGACTGCCCTTGGGCAGTCCAAATCGTATGACTTTCTTTTTACTCATTGATTTGCCGCCGCGCCGCCCGCTTGGCATGGGCACGGGAATAACGCTTGGCCGATTCCTTCACCCGGGTGGCCGGGTTGAATCGCCAGGTTCTGCGCGGCAGTTTGATGTTCAATTTCATTGGCTCCTAAACAGGTTGGCCGATGCGAATCTCGCCGTTGAACAGGCGGGCGAGTGTCCGCGGATAAAGCTCGTGTTCCTCTTCCTGAATGCGCCGGTGGAGTGTCTCCGGGGTGTCATCCTCCAGCACGGGCACCACGCCCTGCGCGAGGATCGGGCCGGTGTCGATACCGTGATCCACCAAGTGAACGGTGCACCCGGTCACCCTGACCCCGTACTCGTGTGCCTGCTTCCAAGCCTCCAGTCCCGGAAACGCCGGCAGCAAAGAGGGGTGGATATTAATCACCTTTTGTCCGAATGCACGCAGAAAATCACCCTTTAAAATACGCATGAACCCGGCCAGCGCGACCCACTCCGCGCCGGAATCACGAATGGCATTCACGTAGGCGACCTCGGCGGCCTCATCCAGTTTGGTGCGAAAATTCCCCGGTTCGATGAACCGCGCGGGCAGGCCAAAGTCACGGGCTCGCTCCAGAATCCCGGCATCCCCGACATCGCTCGCGACCAGCACGATCTCCGCCGACAACGAACCGTCCTCACAGGCCTTGGCTAGCGAGACAAAATTGGATCCCTTGCCGGAACCCAACACGGCAATCTTGGGTTTGTCACTCATCGAACTCCGCCCGTCGCCGGACGCAGGCGCAACCTAAACCAAGCGCTTGGCCAAGTGGAGTTTGAAATAATCTGCGGCTTGTGGCCAAGCGGTGACGGTGAAGAGGCGGTTCCAGCGGATTTGCTTGCGGTCTCTTTTGCCAAGCGCGTAGTATCCGCCGGCCTCTTTGGTGCATAGGAGGCGTTCGCTGTTCAAAAACAGCGTCATGCGCGCGTAGCTCAATTGGATAGAGCGCTGGCCTCCGAAGCCAGAGGTTGTGGGTTCGACCCCCGCCGCGCGTACCACTTCTTTCGGTTCGTTCCCCTGCTTCACATCCCGCACACCTTTTGACGTGTATTTGAGTGAAGATGTGCGGTTAGTTTGCTCTTCTTTTGCTCCAGCGTTGGCCGGCTTTTAGGGTGGCGTGCGCTTGGCCAAGCGCTTGGCACTCAGCCTCGAATTCCTCCGGGGACTCGGTGTTGAA
>JAPPPH010000345.1 GCA_028817635.1 Verrucomicrobiales bacterium
GCGCGACCTGTACGGCGTCGATCCTTCCGTTGCCGACAGCCTGCCCGATGAAGTGGTCGGCGAAGGTTTTCTCAATTCGATTTCCTCGCTGCAGTCGGAGCTGTTCCTCGGCATTGCCAACAAGGTCGTCGGCCAGGTCGTGGCACCCGCCGGCAAGGCGCCCACTGCGGCCCAGAAACGACTCTTCGGCGAGGCGCCTCCCGAAGGCACGGACCTCCGCAAGGCCGCCCGCGGAGTGGCGCGTTCACTGGCCCGGGATGCGTATCGGCGGCCACCAACCGAGGCGGAGCTGGACGTCCTCCTCGACGTCTATGACTTGGGCCGCAAAAACAAACTCAACCACGTGGCGGCGCTGGGCCTGATGCTCAAGGCCGCGCTGGTCTCGCCGCAATTCCTTTTCATCACGCCCGCCGGCAAGCCGGAATCGAAGGAGCCGATCGTGCCGCTGGACGACTTTCAGTTGGCCTCGCGCCTGTCGTACCTGCTGTGGTCCGCGCCGCCCGATGCCGAGCTGGCCGCCTTGGCCGACAAGGGCGAACTGCGCAAGCCTGAGGTGCTGCGCGCGCAGGTGGAGCGGCTGTTGAAGGACGCGCGGTCCCGGGCCTTGTTCGACGGCTTCGGCGCGCAGTGGTTGGGAATCAACAAATTGGACGGGCAGGTATTTGACCCAAAACTGTTTCCCCAGATGACACCGGCACTGCGCGCGGCGATGACCGAGGAGGCCCGCCTGTTCTTCGAAAGTATCGTGCACGGGAATCAAAGCGTGGTGCGGTTTGTGGACAGCGACTACACGTTTCTCAACGAACCGCTCGCCAAGGTGTACGGGCTCGGGCAATCCGTGCGCGGGCCAAAAATGCGGCGAGTCAAGCTGACCAACCCCAATCGCGGAGGCATCCTCGGCATGCCGGCCACCTTGGCGACCACCTCCTTCCCCAATCGAACCAGCCCGGTGAACCGGGGCGTGTGGGTGCTGGAACAGATCCTCGGCGAACGCGTCCCGCCGCCGCCGGCCGACATTCCCGAGCTGGAGGAGCAGGATACCAAGGACGTGAAGGGGCTCACCTTGCGGCAACGCACCGAGCTGCATCAATCCGAAGCCACCTGCCGGAACTGCCACAAGATTCTCGACCCCATCGGCTTCGGCTTGGAGAACTTTGACGCCATCGGACGCTGGCGCGAGAAGAACGACGAAGGCCTCGCCATTGATTCGGCGGGCAAGCTGCCCGATGGCCAACAGTTCTCCACGCCCGCGGAATTGAAGCGCCTCCTGGCCCAGCGGGAAGCTGACCTCGCCCGCAACCTCACCGAACGCCTGATGGCCTACGCTCTGGGCCGGCAGCTGGGGGGCTACGACGATGTTGTCATCGATCAATTAATGGTTAAGATTGCCAAGGACAATTACCGAGTCCGCGCGATTATTACCGAGGTCATCACCAGCTACCTGTTTACCCACCGGAGAATTAAAGGATGAAAATGAAACACGCTTCCAACATTGATCGCCGCACCTTCCTCAAGGGCACGGGCGTTACGCTTGCCCTGCCGTTTATGGACTCGCTGGCTCTGGCCGCCGCGCCCGCCAAGCCGCCGGTGCGGATGGCGTTCATGTACATGCCGCACGGCGTCATCATGGACCAGTTTTGGCCGAAAAATCAGGAAGGCTTTCTCAAGGCCCAGCCGCCCATCATCCGCTCACTGAAGCCCATCATGGACCAGTGCCTGATGATGAAGGGCATCTCGGGGGTGCCGATCAATCCATTCAACGGTGCGCCGCACGCGCTGGAGCTGTCCACCTGGCTCACCGGTCGGTTGCCCGAGGCCGATTCGCGCGGACGCATCAACATCGCAATCTCGGCCGACCAGATCATGGCCAACTACGTCGGCGCCCGCACCCTGCTGCCTTCGCTTGAGCTGGCCACGATGCCGCAGACGTGGAAGGAGAATCAGGAAGGCCTGCACGAAGGTTACTACAACCACTGCAGCTACCGCTCGCCCACGCAACCCGTGCCGGCCGAGACCGATCCGCGCAACGTATTGAACCGCCTCTTTGGCAAACGCGGTGAGGAAGGCAAGGTCACCCGGACCAATCCGCTCGACCGCCAGATGCTCGACCGCGTGCTCGGCGGCGCCCGCGACCTGCGCAAAACCTTGGCCAAGGTGGACCAGCAAAAGCTCGACGAATACCTCGACAGCGTGCGCTCGGTGGAACGCCGCATCGCCGCCATCGAAACCCGTCAGCAGGAAGCTGCCTTCGAGAAGAACGGCGTCGCTCCCTCCAAGCGCCACGCCACCGACTCGGCGCCCATCGAGGTGAAGATTCCCGAAGGCGACAAGCGCAGCGAATACATGCAGGTGATGTGCGACCTGACCGTGCTCGCGTTCCAGACCGACACCACCCGCGTCAGCACCTACGTCGGTTCGCGCCCCAACGGCGCGTCCTATCCCGAGCTGGGTTTCAGCAACCAGCACCACTCGCAGACGCACTACGGCAGCGATCAGGAAAAGATTCGCAAGGTGGCGGCCATTAACCAGTTCAACGTCGATCAATTCGCCTACATGGTGAAGAAGATGCACGCGCTCAAGGAAGGCGACGGCACCCTGCTCGACAACTGCATCATGATGTGGGGCTCGGGCCTCGAGGACGGCAACAAGCACCGCCGCGACAACCTGCCCTTCATCCTCGCGGGCAAAGGCGGCGGCGCCCTCAAGACCGGCCGATTCCTGTCCGGCATCAAGGGCAACCAGGCCGACCTGCTCACCACCCTGCTCGCCTGCGTCGGCGTCCCGCTGGATCGCCCCATTGGCATCGCCACCCAGCAAATCGAAGCGATCAAGGCGTAATCGGTCGGAACATCTCCGAGGTTCACCCACCGCATAGCAGGCGAACCCAGTCGCAACGTGATTCGCCGCATCGCGTAGCGATGGCTCACCAATAGCCGTGGGTTTCAACCCACGGAAAAATGGCCCTTCGTCAACAAGCGTCGCGTAGCGACCGCTCAATTGGTCGCCCCGATTATTTAGCGGTCGCTACGCGATGCTTCGTTTTTTCAAACACCCTGACCGTGGGTTGAAACCCACGGCTATTTTCGACCTGTCGCTACGCGACATTTGGCCCCGGTTTTTTTGTGAAAAATGATAATTCTTTTTCCCTCTTGACCGAAATATATTTGCGCTTGAGGGGGGGGAAGTGGAGCGGGTGAAGGGAATCGAACCCTCGTGTCAAGCTTGGGAAGCTTGCGTTCTACCATTGAACTACACCCGCAGGTGAAGAGACGGAATTGTCCTGATGGCAGGCGGGTTTGGCAACGATTATTTTCCCAAAACAAGCCGGTGGGTGATGGCTCCTTTTTTGTTCCACACGAACACCTGACCGTTGTCGGCTCCCCCAAAGTAGGCCGAGCCGTCGCTGTTGACGCTGAAGCAGTGTAGGAGGTCGGCGGCAGCGCTCCACGACTTGGTCGGCCGTTTGCCGGTCTCGGTGCAAACCCTCACGATGCCGTCGTCGCAGGCGGTGATGAGGGTGGCGTCCTTGACCGGCCAAGCGATCCCGGCGACATTCCCGGGGTGACCGGTGATGAGTGTTTTTTGTTCCCGCGTCCCGGTGTCCCAGATTTTCAACTCCTTGTCGGCGCCGCCGCTGGCGATCGATTTGCCGTCCGGCTTGAAGGCGAGGCTGAGCACGGGGGCGGAATGGGCCTCGATTTGCTTGAGCTGGCTACCGTCTGCCATATTCCAAAACCGGATGAGCTGATCCTCCCCGGCGGTGGCGAGCGACTGGCCATCCGGCGCGAGGGCGATGGCAAAAACCGTTCCGTCGTGCGCGGGCCAAGCCAGGCGCTTGGCCAAGTCGGTGGTGTTCCAAAGGGTCACTTCCCCCGCGTCGCCCGGTGCGTTGCTGGCGGTGATGAGCGACTGGCTGTCGGTGCTGAAACCGAGCGCGCTGACGCGGCCGGGTAAGCCATTGAGTTCCCCTGCCCGGGTCCAGTCTGCGGTGTTCCAGAGAATCACTTTTCGGTATCCACCGGTGGCCAGATGCTTGCCGTCCGGGCTCCATGCGATGGACTGAACGACATCGCGGTGGCCGTCGAGCTTGGCCAAGCGGGACGATTTTTTTTCGCCCACGCCGTGGATGATCACCTCGTTGCCGTGGCCGGCAGCCAACCGCTGGTCGTCAGGCGAGAGTGCGAGTGCAAACACGGGCCGGTACCCTCCCGGCAGGTCGCCCAGTTCGGCGGCATTCGCCGCCTGTTTTTTTACATCCAACTCCTCCGGCAGCCACTCTGCCCCGGCGGCAACCCAGCGGCTGAGGGTGGCAATGTGTTCGTCGCTCAACTGTTTCTTGGGTGGCATATGCGGGTCGCTGTCCGGCTTGAGAAACTGGATGAGCCGGCTCCCGCCCGGGTTGCCCTCGACAAAAGCCGGGCCTTCGCCGCCACCGGCCAGCGCGGTTTGCCGCTGGGTGAGGTCGAGGTCGCCCTTGGTTTTATTCGGGTTGTGGCAGCTGACGCAATGGTCTCGCAGCAGGTGCATCGCGCGCTTGGCCAAGGGCGAAGCTGCTACCTCTGCCGCAGTGGCGTCCGGCCAAGCGAGGCAGAGGCCAAGCGCAACCACGACAAGCTTGGCCAAGCGCTTGGCCAAGCATGAGGGCGTGCATGTGCAAAACAGATTCATCGTGTGGCGGCATTTAACCGATTCCGGCCGGATGAGGCGAGTCCCGTGTTTTCGTCAATCAATATCCGATTCATATTGGCGAACTGACCGGTCGCCCCTAGACTGGCCTGCATGAAAACGGCGATGGGCGACGGGAGCGCCCCCGGTCTATCCACCGAGCAACGTCAAAAACCGCGAGGCCAGGTCGGTCATGCGGAGAACGCACATCTGCTTGAGGAACATTACGAGCAATGGCGGGTGAACCCGACAAGTGTGGATGCCACGTGGCGCGCGTTCTTTGAGGGATTCGAGTTAGGGACACAACTTGAACCGGATCGGGAGGGGATAAATGGCAACGGGGATGGAAATGGAGTCGCCGCCCAGGCGGTTCCTAGTGTGGAACCGGCATCCGCCCTTCCGGCGGTGGACCCGATGCGACAGGGGCGCCTCTCACACCTGTTGTTCGCCTACCGGATGCTGGGGCACTACATCGCGAACATCGATCCGCTGGGCTTCAATAAGAAAGAGCTACCGGAGCTGGACCTGCACAATTTCAAGTTCACCGAGGCGGATCTCGATCAGGAGTTTAACGCCGGCACCGCCGGCGGGGGTGGCCAGAAAACACTGCGCGAAATCCTGCGGATTCTGCAGGACACCTACTGCCGCACGGTGGGCGCGCAGTACATGCACATCCAGAATTTTGAGATTCGCCGCTGGCTGCGCGACCGGATGGAGTCGTCGCTCAATCGGCCAAATTATTCGGGAGAAAAAAAACGGCGCATCCTAAAGAGCCTGATGGACGCCGAGCAGTTCGAGAAATTCCTGCACACCAGTTACGTGGGGCAAAAGCGGTTTTCGCTCGAGGGCGGCGAGACGCTGATCCCGGTACTCGACGCCATCATCCAGGCCGCTCCGGATCGGGGCGTCTTCAAAATCGCGATGGGCATGGCGCACCGTGGCCGCCTGAACGTGTTGGCCAACATCATCGGCAAGGACTACAAGTTTTTGTTCGACGAATTCAGCGACAACTACGTGCAACAGGATGCCCACGGCGACGGCGACGTGAAGTATCACCTCGGGTTTGAGAACACCCGGACAACCGCGAACGGAGGTAAGGTGAGCATCAACCTCGCCCCCAACCCTAGCCACCTCGAGGCCGTGACCCCGGTGGTTCAGGGCAAGGCGCGCGCCTTCCAGAGCCTGGTCAACGACTCTGAGGAACGGAAAAAGGTATTGCCGGTGGTGATCCACGGCGACGGCGCGTTCATCGGGCAGGGCATCGTGGCGGAGACGTTCAACATGTCGCAGCTCGAAGGCTACAAGACCGGCGGCACCGTGCACATCGTCGTCAACAACCAGATCGGGTTCACCACGCTGCCGCACGACGCGCGATCCACACTTTACTGCACCGCCACGGCGAAGATGCTCGATGTGCCGATTTTTCACGTGAACGGCAACGACCCGGTGGCCGCGGTGCACTGTATCGAGATGGCGCTGGATTTCCGGCAACAATTCGGTCGGGACGTGGTGGTGGACATCGTCTGCTACCGCAAACACGGCCACAACGAGGGCGACGAGCCGAGCTTCACCCAGCCGCGCATCTACGCCGCCATCGCCAAGCAACCGCTGGTCAGCGAGGTGTTTCTCAAGTCATTGATCGATGAGGACGTGATAGACCACGAGGAGGCCCAGTCGTTCCGAAACTCATTCCGCACAGCACTCGAGTGCGCCCGCAACGAGTCCCGAAGCGAGACTCATAAACTGAAACCCGCCATTCGCCCGCAAATCTCCACGCCTGAAATCCTTAACCCGGCGAACACGGCGGTGAGCCTCAGCCGGCTGCGCGAAGTGGGGTTGCCGCTGACTTCCGAGCCGGAGGAGTTTGAACTGAATCCAAAAATCAAACGCCTGATCACACAGCGGCGTGAAATGGTTGAGGGCGGTCGCCCCATCGACTGGGGCATGGCCGAGGCGCTGGCCTTTGGCACGCTGTTGACCGAGGACATCCCGGTGCGCCTCTCCGGGCAGGACGTCCGCCGCGGCACGTTCAGCCACCGGCACGCGGTGTACTACGAGGTGGGCACTCGCCGCCGCTATCTGCCGCTCCGCAAACTCGCACCGCAACAGGCCGATTTCCGCATCTTCAACAGCCCGTTGACCGAGGCCGCTGTGCTGGGTTTTGAATTCGGCTACTCGCTGGATTACCCCAACATGCTACTATTGTGGGAGGCGCAGTTTGGTGATTTTGCCAACGGCGCACAGGTGATCATCGACCAGTTCATCGCCTCGTCCGAGAGCAAGTGGAACGAGACCTCCAACATCGTGCTGCTTCTGCCGCACGGATACGAGGGGCAAGGGCCGGAACACTCAAGCGGCCGGCTGGAGCGTTTTCTGCAGGCCTGCGCCGAGGACAACATTCAGGTCGGCAACTTCACCACACCGGCCAATTTATTCCACGCACTGCGGCGGCAGGTTTATCGACCGTTCAATAAGCCGCTCGTCATCATGACGCCCAAGAGCCTGCTCCGCGACCCGCGCTGCACCTCCTCGCTCGAGGATCTCACCGAAGGGGAATTCCGTGAAATCATCCCGGACACAAAAGAAAACACCGCGGCCAAGCGCGTCATTTTTTGCACAGGCAAAGTGTACTACGACCTCGAGGAGTACCGGGAGCAAAACAACATCGACGATGCTGCGATCATCCGCATCGAGCAGCACTACCCGCTGCACGAAACGCGGCTGCGCGAGGCGCTCCGGCACCATCCCGAGGCGAGCCAGTTCGTCTGGTGCCAGGAGGAATCGGAAAACATGGGCGCCTGGTTTTTCATGGAACCACGCCTCCGCAAACTGCTGGGGCACGAGATCATCTACGCCGGCCGCGACGCCTCCGCCAGCCCGGCCACCGGCTCACGCGCCATCCACCTGCTCGAGCAGGCCAAGCTCATCGAGGAAGCCTTCACCCTTTAAGACAATTTCATGCCCACCCAAATCAAAGTTCCCGCCGTCGGCGAATCCATCAAGACCGTCTACGTAGCTGACTGGAAAAAGAACACCGGCGACTACTGCAACGCCGGGGAGATTATTTGCGAAATCGAGACCGACAAGGCCTCGCAGGAAATCCCGACCGAGGTCGCAGGGGTCATCACCACTCAGGCCAACATCGGCGACGAACTCCCGATCGGCGGTGTGTTGGCCACCATCGACGAATCCGGCGAGGCCCCGGCACAGAGCAGTCCGCAGCCCGCAGCCAAAAACGAGCCTGCGCTTGGCCAAGCGGAGCAACCGGCCCCGGCCAAGACCAAGCCGCTTGGCCAAGCGGCGGAAGTCCTGACCACACCGTCCGCCAAGGTACACGCCGAGGAACTCGGGATCGACCTGGGCACCGTCGCCGGCTCCGGCAAGGGCGGGCGTGTCCTCAAGGAAGACGTACTGGCCGCCGCCGAGGAGGCACAGGCCACCACCCCGGACACACCCATCGCCAGCAACGATAATGTTGGCAGCGCGCCGGAACCGCCAAGCCCAGTGGCCGCCCCGGCAGAGGTCGGCGAGGTCACGCGCAAGCGCATGAGCATGATGCGCCGCACCATCGCCAACCGGCTGGTCAGCGCCCAGCACGAGGCGGCGATGCTGACCACATTCAATGAGGCCGACATGAGCCAGATCATCGATCTGCGCAAAAAATGCCAGAAGGAATTCGTTGAGACACACGGCGTGAAACTCGGGTTCATGTCGCTTTTTGTGAAGGCGGTCGTCCGGGCACTCAAGGCAGTGCCCAACGTCAACGGTGCCATCGATGGCACGGACATCGTGCAGTACCACCGGCAACACATCGGCGTGGCCATCTCGACCGAGAAGGGACTGGTTGTCCCGGTCGTGCGCGACGCCGACAACCTGTCGCTGGCGGAGATCGAGAAGGCGATTATTGGTTACGCGGAGAAGGCCCGCTCCGGCAACATCGATTTGAACGACCTGACCGGCGGCACGTTTAGCATCACCAACGGCGGCGTCTTCGGGTCAATGATGTCGACCCCGATCCTGAACCCGCCGCAAAGTGGCATCCTCGGGATGCACACCATTCAGGAACGGCCGGTGGCACTCAACGGGCAGGTGGTCATCCGGCCGATGATGTATCTCGCACTGACCTACGACCACCGCATCGTCGACGGCCGCGGAGCCGTGGCCTTCATCGTCAGGGTCGAGGAGGTGGTGGATTACCCGGCGCGGGGGCGTGTGGG
>JAPPPH010000140.1 GCA_028817635.1 Verrucomicrobiales bacterium
GCCATGACAAGGCTGAGTAATAATATCCCGGCTTGGCCAAGCGCAGAAACCCACCCCATGTTGCGTTTGTTATAGTTAATCATATAAATATAGTGTGATTGTTAGGCGAATCGCTTGGTTAAAAACTGCATCTCCTGATTGGTCTTGGCCTGGGCCTTTTCCATTTCAACAAAACTGCGTGTCAACTGATCCTTGACCGCCTGCGCCCGCTTTTCCAATTCGGTGATACGCTTTTCGATACGATCAATCTCCTTTGTATAGTTGTCCCGGTGGTCGACCAGTGCGCCCTCCGTCCCGTAAAAGTCACCTAGTAGCAGGGCGGTATAGTCTTGGACGACATCGGCCATACCCTCAGCCTCCGAATAGTCCGCCGTGGCGCCGTCCCCGTAGTCAGTAACCGTTTCGGTCGCAAAGAACTTTTGCACGTCCCCCATGTTTTCCCGCAGAGCCGTGTCGAGGGCGGATTCATCCTTCAGGTTGATCTGGTTATCATAACCGTTGCCGCCGAAACCAAGATCGCTCAATCGGGAAAAGGTACTGCCGGCTCCACTCATCTCCCCCATCGTTTTGCTGCGCAGCTCGGAACCAATCTCTGCCACCAACCGGTCGTTCGATAAGGCACCGGCGGTGACCTTACCATCCGAGTCGGTCGTCACTGCGGTGTGCATGGAGATCAGCGACTGGGTCTTGCTGATTTGTGACACAAAATCCTTGATCGCATTCTTCACCTTGTCGGTGTCACTCGCAACGGTGGCGGTCACGGCGTTGGCCGAGGCGTTCAGCAGGTATTGGTCGCCCGTCCCTGAGTCCCCGATGTTTACGGCGTTCGTCCCTGCGGTCGCATCAGATGAGGAGGTGTGAAGCGACACCTTGTTACCGGACAATGCCCGCACGTAATACGAGGTCTGCGCCGACACACCGCTCATCAGGGCGGACGGTGCGTAAAACTTCACGAGATCTCCGGTGGTCAATCCGTGGGAATTGGTCGTCGTCAGGACATTGTTACTGCTGTCCACCGTGCCGATCCGATGACCGGCTCCCACGAGGTTCGCTGTCACCGACAGGCCGGACACGCCGGAACTGTCCTCGGTGATCGTGTTTGAGTGACTGGTCAGGATGTTGCCTCCGTTCAATGCGTAGAGCATGTCGTTGCCACGGGTCAGTGACGCCTGATCCGCGCTTTCGGTGTCGGAGACCGTGTTAGTCCAATAACCGGTGAGCGAGGTTGCGGACGAGGCCGCATCAGCCGTCAGGGTCAGTTTCGCTCCGTTGACAAAGTGAAACGATTGCCCGGTCAAAAACGACTCACTTCGAGAAACGGTGGCCTCGGAGGCGCTGAGATTTCCCGAGAGGGCACCGGTCAAAGTCGTCGCCCCGGAGGCCGGGTCTGCCGTCAGCGTGAGTATGCCCCCATTGGCAAATCGAATGCGGTCTCCCACGGAGAAGTTTTCCGAATTGCTGCCGACCGTGATACTTTGCACCAGATAACCGACCTCATTGTCCGCCAGCGCACCGCCAGACAACGAACCGCTCAGGGTTGTGTCATTGGCTGCCGCATCGGCATCCAATGTGAACGTGGCACCGTTACCGAACCGAATCACATCACCACTGGTCAGAGCCGTCCCAAGTGAATCCACCGTCAACGACGTGGCCCCACTTGAGTACCCGGCGGAATAATTAATCTTGGCCGACTTCGCCGTGGCAGCCGAACTCACCGTCAGGCTCGTCGGCGAGGCAATGTTAAACGTGCCGGATTTGTAGCCGGTTTCGTCATTCGTCAGCGTGGCTCCCGTCAATGTACCGTACAATGTCGTCGCCCCGGCGGAGGCATTTGCGCTGAGGACAAGTTTGCCTCCGTTTTCGAAATAAATTGAATCCCCGCTGCTAAGCGAAGAGGCCGTGGTATCAACAGTGATGCCGCTCGAAGTATAGTCTCCCGTACCGTAACCGGTGGCGTTGTTTATGCTCACCGAGGTGCTCGCGGATTGTGCTCCGTTGGCCTGGATGGGTTCAGAAGCCAGCTTGACCGCCTGCAGAAAATTGCCCTTCACATCCTCAAGGCTGATTCCAACGTCCCCTGTGCTCGTATTGGTCAAAAGGAATCGATCATTCACACCGTCATAACTGGCCACAACACCCGCCCCGGATTGGGTGATGCCGGCAAGGATCGAGCCGACTGTATCATCGCTGTTCCACTCAATGGTTCTGCCGTTTACACGAAAGCTGCCTGTCGTCCCAATGAGGGAGGTGTTGAAGTTTGCCCCGGTAAGAGTTGAGGCCACGCTGATGCCGCCCAGTTTATAAACACTGCTTACGGAACTCGTCCCGTTGTTATTCAGGCGCGACGCAGTCAGGAAGTTACTGGTGTCATTGGAACTACCCAGCACCAACGTTTTGCCGGAGGCCGAACTCAACGTAATCTTGTCGGTGGATGCGCTGTACGAAACGGACAAGTCCGAATCGGCGTCGGTAATTTTTTTGAAGATACTCGCCAACGAGTCAGTGGTTTCAACTGTGATGATGGAGTCGTTGATCGTGAACGTGCCAGTTGTGGCCTTTACCCCAAAACCGTTATTGGCGATATAGGTCGATCCGTTCTCGTCATCGGAGATGCTACCGCTCAGCGTACCGGACAAACTCGTCGTACCGACCGATGCATCGGCATCCAACGTGAATTTCGCCCCGTTCTTGAATACCAGCACATCCCCATTACTCAGGGAGGTGGTTAACGCATCGACGGTTAGGCTTGTGGCCCCATCGACGGCCGCCCCGTTGGCCGTCAACCAGTCAACCTGGCGACCTGCGTCCGATCCCCCCTTTTGCTCAGCCGTCGTTGCCCGTTGATAAAACTCAAACTTGTACGACCCCAACGCCGCTCCAGACTCCACCTTGGCCGTGCCCACCGACTCATCCGAAACCGATGTCGTCCTCGATTGATACAGTTTTTCGTCCTTGAGAGTCTTGGCCTTGCTTTCCACCGATGATAGCTCGTCCTTGATGTTGCCCAGCAATTGGTTTCGACGGGAGACATCGTATTGCTCGCGCCGGGCACGACGCTGCGGCGCGCGCTCGATCTCGACCAATTGATCGACCACGGACTTCCAATCAAAGCCCGAAGCCAGTCCTGAAAGGCTTAAATCCATCTATTTTGATTAAAAAACCGACAAAAAACCGGGTCTTACTTAGCAAATAATGTGCCGGATGCCATTTTTCAGGCAATACGCAGCTTGGCCAAGCGGGGCATATTTGCTAAACGCCGTCCCAGTATGGCCGATTCGTCATCTTTAAAGACTTCTTCCCGCCCTCGTTGGTGGCCAGCCATCTTCATTTGCGTCGGGCTGTTTATTGCGCTCGTGGTCATTTGGAACACCGGCACCGACAACCGTCAGATGCAGGTGTTACGCACCCTCTCCGGTCTGGTAATCTCGGGTACTCTTCTGCTGGCATGGGCGTTGTTCTTCTCGCGCTTGGCCAAGTGGACGCGGTTAAAGATCCTCGGCTGTGTGGCAGGAGGAATTATCGTTTTTCTTGGCTGCTTCCGGTTCAGCCAGTTCAGCGGGAACATGGTACCGATCTTTGAATGGCGCTGGGCCAAGCGCGACCTGCCAACCACAGACAGCCAACCCACGGCCAAACCGACCGGGCAACCGGAGGCACACCGCTTGGCCAAGCTTTCGTTTCCGCAGTTTCTCGGGCCAAGCCGAGACTGCAAAGTGCCCGGCCCCGATCTCGCCACGGATTGGAGCGCCAACCCGCCGACCGAACTTTGGCGTCAACCCATCGGCGCGGCGTGGTCCGGCTTCGCCATCGCCGGGCACCGTGCCGTCACTCAGGAGCAGCGCGAGGAAAACGAGGCCACCGTCTGCTACGACATCGAGACCGGCAAGGTGCTTTGGCTCACGGAAAACCCCGGCCACTACAACACCGCCATCGCCGGTGAAGGCCCGCGGGCAACGCCGACCATTTTTGAAAACAAGGTGTACGCCCTAGGCGCCGAGGGCATCCTGAGCTGCCTCGACCTCCATTCCGGCAGCCAGATTTGGCAGCGCAACATCGCGGTCGACGCCGGCCTGGCCATCGATGGGCCAAGCGATCAAACCGGCGCATCCAAGCCCCGCAACAAAAGTAAGGAGTGGGGATTCAGCAGTGCTCCTCTGATTCATGAGGACAAAGTGATCGTGAGCGCGGGCGGCAAAGACGGCAAATCCCTTATCGCCTACGCCGCCGACTCCGGCGAACCGGTCTGGTTCGGCGGCAGCAGTCGCGCCGGTTACAGCTCGGCACTCACCGCAACCATCCTCGGCGAGGAACAGATCCTGATTTTCAATCAGGACGGCCTCGCCGCTCACGACCCGGAGGACGGAGCAGTCCGTTGGACTTTCGAGTGGGGCGCACCCCACCCGCACGTGTCAATGCCTCTGATCCTCTCCGAAAATCGGGTGTTGCTCAGCCTCGGTTATGGCAACGGCAGCAAGCTGGTGGAGCTGTCAAAAGACGGCGACCAATTCACAACCAAGCAACTCTGGCACTCGCGCCGCATGAAGGCCAAGTTCACCAATCTCATCCATCACAACGACCATATCTTTGGATTAGACGACGGTATCTTTGCCTGCATGGAGTTAAACCGCGGACGGCCCACGTGGAAGGACGGCCGCTATGGCCACGGCCAAGTTTTGCTGCGAAATAACCACATTCTCGTCATGGCCGAGATGGGCGAAATCATCCTGCTGGAAGCCAATCCGGAGAAACATTCCGAACTCACGCGCTTCACCGCGCTCGATGGCAAAACCTGGAATCCGCCCGCCCTCGCCGGGGAATTCCTGCTAGTCCGCAATCATAAGGAAGCCGCCTGTTACAAGCTCCCGCTGGCGAACGCCGCAACCGTGGCTGCTCAATGAAGGAGGATTTCATTCGTCGCAAGGAACGCTGGGCAAAAAAAATGTCCGGCAGGGAACGTCCGACTCGACCGAACGCCGGGCGGCTCCCTCCCGGCCAGCATGAGGTAAATAACTTTCCCGTGCTCGATCTCGGCGTGCACCCGGAGATCCCGCTCGACGAGTGGCAGTTAAAAATCCACGGCGAAGTCGAAAACCCGGTGACGCTCAACTGGGAACAGTTCATGGCCCTGCCCCAGTTCACCGACGTCAGCGATTTTCACTGCGTCACCACCTGGAGCCAGTTCGATATGGAATTTGAGGGCGTGGCATTTTTCACGCTGACAGAACTGATCAAGCCAAGGCCAAGCGCGAGCCATCTTTTCTTCACCGGGTACGACGACTACACGACCAACACCACGCTTGACGCCTGCATGGACGACGATGTGATGATCGCTCACTCGTGGAATGGCCAACCGTTGACGCTCGAGCACGGCGGCCCGGCGCGCATGATCATCCCCAAGCTCTACGCGTGGAAGGGTGCCAAGTTCATCCGTGAAATCGAATTTCGCGATCACGACGAGCTTGGTTTCTGGGAACAGCGCGGCTACTCGAACACCGCCGACCCGTTCGTTGAAGACCGTTTCTCCTGAACTTGGCCAAGCGCCGCTTAGGCCAGCAGGCCGTCGATGATCTTCGGCGTGTCCTCCGGCCCGATCAACCGTTGGTCCAACCCCTGATAGCGGTAGCTGAAATGGAACGGGTCCAAGCCAAGCAGATGCAGGATGGTCGCCTGCAGGTCATGCACGTGCACCGGATCCTTGGCTACCGTGTAACCAAGCTCATCGGTCTCGCCAAAGGTGACCCCGTGGTTCAGTCCGCCGCCCGCCATCCAAACCGTGAAGCAGTCCGGGTGATGATCGCGACCGAGGAACTTTGAACCATTACGCTCCTCGTTCATCGAGGTACGACCAAACTCGCCGCCCCAAACCACGAGCGTCTCGTCAAGCAGCCCCCGCTGCTTGAGATCCTTTAGCAACGCTGTCAC
The DNA here is from genome assembly GCA_028817635.1 of Verrucomicrobiales bacterium. GTDB lineage: Bacteria > Verrucomicrobiota > Verrucomicrobiia > Limisphaerales > UBA1096 > UBA1096. The sequence goes on from JAPPPH010000140.1 coordinate 5,923, forward strand.
CGACTTGTCGTTCTCCGCGCACTTGACCGGCAGACGCTGGACGAGGTCGTTGCTGTTGCCGGTCCCGTGAAAGTCCCAACCCCAATCGAACAACTGCACATAGCGCACCCCCTGCTCCACCAGTCGTCGCGCCAGTAGGCAGTTGTTGGCAAAGGAGGCCTTGCCCGGCTGTGCGCCGTACTCGTCGAGGGTCGCTTGGTTTTCGCGCTTGATATCCATCACCTCCGGCACGCTGATTTGCATGCGGTAGGCCAGTTCGTATTGGTTGATGCGGGAGAGCGTTTCGGGATCGCCAATCTCGCGGTACTCCTGTTCGTTGAGTTTTTTCAACGCGTCCAGACTCCGGCGACGTACCTCGCGACTCATGCCCTTCGGGTTGGACACGTACAAAATCGGGTCGCCTGTGCTGCGGCATTGCACACCCTGATACACGGACGGCAGATACCCACTGCCCCAGAGACTCTTGCCCCCGGACGGATCCGTGCCGCCTGAAATCAACACCACAAAACCGGGCAGGTTCGCGTTCTCTGAACCCAATCCATAGGTGATCCACGACCCCATCGAGGCGGCGCCGTTTCGGGGTGAACCGGTGTACAACAGCATCTGCGCGGGCGCGTGGTTGAACTGGTCCGTGTACATGGACTTCACGAACGTCAGGTCATCCGCCATCTCAGTCAACTTGGGATACATGTTGCTGATCCACTGCCCGTTTTGTCCGTGTTGCTTGAACGTGTGAGGGGAGCCGAGCAGCTTCGGGTGACCCTTGATGAACGGTAGGCGGCGTCCCTCGATGAACTCCTTCGGGCACGGCGTGTCGTTCAACTCGTTCAGCTTTGGCTTATAGTCGAATAGATCGAGCTGCGGCGGCGAACCTGCCATGTGCAGATAGATGACATTTTTGATCTTGCCCCTCGCGTGGGGCATGCGCGCGGCCAGCGGAGCCGGCGCGGCCGCATTGGCTCCCGCCCCGCCCATCAACGAGCCAAGCGCCAGCGAACCAAGTCCGAGTTGGCAGCGTTTCAAAAAATGGCGCCGCGTGATGAATTGAGCCTGTTGGAAGTTCAGATTCATTTGGTTAACCTTTCATTAAAATGGCATCGAGATTCAGGAGTACGTTGGCCACCACGGTCAACGCCGCCATCTCGGAGATGTCCGCCCCCTCGGGGAGCGGTACTGTTTTGCCGTACAAATCCTTCGCGGCCGCCGTCTCTTTTTTGTAGTGGGCCAGTTCGCCCTCGTACAGTTCGGTCAGCGCTGCCAGCCGATTCGCCTCAAGCGGCTTGGCCAGCGTGAGTCGCAGCGCGAACTTCAGCCGATCGGCCGCCGTCGCCCCGCCTTCGGTGAAAATCCGGTGCGCCATCGCCTGCGCAAACTCGACGTACGCCTCGTCGTTCATTGTCACGAACGACTGCAGCGGCGTGTTGGTGCGAATCCGGCGGACGGTGCAAATCTCCCGGCTCGGCGCATCGAAGGTGGCCATCGATGGATACGGCACGGTGCGTCGCAAAAACGTGTAAAACCCACGGCGATATCGATCCTCGCCAGAACTGGTCGCCCAAGTGCGCTGCCCGTTAAACGCCGCCTGCCACAGGTTCGGTGGCTGCGGCGGATAAACCGACGGGCCGTACATTTTCTCACTCTTCAACCCGCTCAACGCCAGCGCCTGGTCGCGCACCATCTCGGCCTCCAAGCGAAATCGCGGCCCGCGCCCAAGCCGAATATTGCGAAAGTCGCTCTTGGCCAGGTCACCCTGCACTTTAGCCGACTGACGGTAGGTGGCAGACATCACCATCGTCTTGAGGATGCCTTTCATGTCCCAGCCGTTTTCACGAAACTCCACCGCGAGCCAGTCGAGCAGCTCAGGGTGATCCGGCAGATTGCCCTGCGTCCCAAAATCCTCCTCCGTATCCAGCAGACCGCGCCCGAATAGCTGCGCCCAGAAACGGTTCACCGCAACGCGCGCCGTCAACGGGTTATCCTCCTGCAACAGCCATCTGGCCACCCCCATGCGATTGTTCGGGGATTCCTTTTTCGGTTGATGAAACGCTCCCGGAAAACCGGCCTGCACCACTTCGCCCTTGGACAGAAAATTACCCTTCACGAGCAGGTGCGTTTTGCGCTGACGATCCTTGGCCAGTTCCTGCATGTACGGCGTGGTGACGATCGAACGCCGCACGCCCTGCTCCTCCTTTTTCTTCGACTCGATCTGTTTACGAACCGGATCAAGTTCCTTGGCAATGCTCCGGTAGTGGGCCTCGATTTTATTGCGTTGGGCGTCATCGCGCTTGGCCTCTTCGACGAGCAGCACCGGCAGGATTTCCTTCGGGAATTCCGCGCCCTTCACGTCAAAATAAAATCCGCTCTTTTTGTCGTTGTTGACGATCTTGATGAGCACCTCGTTTTCCCCTTGGCCAAGCGCAACGGTCACCGTCTCCTGCCCCGCCTTGGCGTCGCGCTTGGTTTTCTTCGTCAACACCTCACGGCCATTCACCCACGCCTTGATCGCATCGCCGCTGCCAAGCGAGAGGCGTTGTGAGCCGGCGATCTCCGCCGTCAGGGTGCGCCGCAGGTACACGGCTGAGTGATTTCCCGGTTCCAGTTCATGCACCTGACCGTCGAGCCACTCCGGCTTGGCCGTCCACGCAATGTCCTTGTCTGCCTCGTTTTCACGGGCGAACACCTGCACTTCTGCCAGCGACAAAATCGGCTGATCGCGCCCATCCACCGGCAGCAGTTCCACCCGGACCACGGAAATCGCACTCTCCGCCTGCACCGGGATGGAGAAGCCCTCATCCGGCGTTGGATTGCCCTTGTTGTTTTTGAAAAAGTCTTGCTCGAAGAGCGTCTTCCGGTCGGCATCGAGCGCCAGCACGCGAAAGGCGGACAGCCGCTCCGGTGCTTCCTTCCGGTTCCACAACACCACCTGCGTCACATCAGTCGGCTTGG
>JAPPPH010000308.1 GCA_028817635.1 Verrucomicrobiales bacterium
TCCCGCCGTGGTACGGGTAGTGGAAGACCGCGCCTTCGCGGCTGCGCACGCTGAATCCCTTGTCGCCGATCGTCCAGTAGATGCGTCCGTCGTAGCCCATTGTCGGGCCGTGCATGTCGTGTCCGCCGTAGCCGATGTGGATGCCAAACCCGGTTGCGAGCACCTCGGTCTTGTCGCCCCTGCCGTCGCCGTCGGTGTCGGTGATCTTGATCATGTCCGGGATGCAGGTCACGTAGGCGGCGTTGTCACGAAACAGAATGCCGCCGGCGAGACCGGTCACCTCGGTGTTTAGCCCCTCGAAGAAAAGCGACTTTTTGTCGAAGTGCCCGTCGTCGTTTGGATCCTCGAAGCGCCAGATTTTTTCCTTCCATTGAAAGAGCGATTTCCAGTCGGCCTTGCGGCCGCGTATCAGCGCGCGCTTGTCCTCCACGCTGCCGCTGGCGAGGGAGGGGATCACCCAGTCGGTGTGGCGCCGGATGTCGAGCGCGCCGTTGTTACGCCGGTAGGTGTGGGTGACATGCACGCGGTTTTGATGGTCGACGTGTATGCCGACCATGCTGCCCACAGAGCCAAACGGGCTGTACTCGGTGGCCACCAGCTTGCCGTCCTCTGCTGCTTGGCCAAGCGCTTGGCCAAGGGCGAGAAATAACGAAATGGACAAGAAACGGTTCATGCTTCGCAAAAAGTGGCAAATTCCGTCCCAATTGGCCAACCAAAGAGGTTGCCAAACGGGTGTTCGACGGTAGTCTTTGCCCCCCGCGGGCAACGCGGTGAATGTTTCACCCGGTTGTCGCGTCTCTTTTTTCGCGTGGAAAAACCACAACCCAACTACAAACGGGACGGTATCTTTATCGTCAGCCTGATTTTGATCGTGCTGGTGCTGGAGCTGGCATCCGGCACGGACAACACTGTGACGATGCAGACGATCCCGAAGGAAAAAAGCCAACCGGCCACTGCGGCACTTGCACCCGCTCCGCCTGCTCCGGTGGCGCCGGTGGCGCCCGGTGAACTCATCCAGTTCGATACACCGACCGGTTGGGCAAAGAGCGCGAACGCTTCACCGATGACCACATTCGCGCTCGATCTGCCCGGGGGGGCGACGGTCAGCGCGATCCCGCTGCCGGCCGCCATCGCGGGGACCACTGAGATTGTGAACCTTTGGCGCCAACAGGTTGGCCTTGGGGCCATCGGTGCGGATGAGGCGGCCAAGACGGCCCAGCCGTTGATCATTGGCGGCTACGACGGGGCACTGTACGACTTTGCCGGCGAAAAGCCGATCGAGGGTCAAACCAAGCCGCCGCGAATCGTGACCGCCACGGTCACGCTTGGCCAAGTGGCCTGGTTTTTCAAGCTGGCCGGCTCGGCGGATGTCATCGAGGCGCAACTGGTAACCTTCAAGCAGTTCCTGAGCGGACTGAAATTTCAACCGGGCGCCTCGGCGATCGATTTCGAAAACCTCATGCGGGAGGCCCAACGTTCGGCCCAAGCCGCGCCTCCTCCGCCTCCGCCGGTGCAGGGCAAACCGACCTGGACTGTCCCGGCGAGATGGGAGGAAAAGGCGCCCACCTCAATGCGGCTGGGCAACTTCACCGCCGGCAACGGCAAGGCGGAGATCACGGTGATGACGTTTCCGGGCGAGGTCGGCGGCCTTCTGGCGAACGTTAATCGTTGGCGCGGGCAATCCGGGTTGCCCGCGGTCGATGCGGCCGGGCTGGCTGGCGTCACGCAACAGATAACCGTCAGCGGCACACCCGCCACACTCGTGGAGGCGGTGGGTGAAAAGACCGCCTCGTACAGCGTGTTTCATCCGGTCGGCGACGCGACGTGGTTTTATAAGATCAGCGGGCCAAGCGCGGCGGTCACCCCGGAGAATGCCGCGTTTAGGGCATTTCTCGAGTCCATTCAATTTCCAAAATAATCGGTCGCGATGGAGGTATTTCTAAAACCGTTTGTTAAGTTTTGGTGTTCCCTGCGTCTGACTGTGGTTTGCCTGTTGGCGGCGCTGGTGCTGGTGTTTGTCGGCACGCTCGCGCAGGTGGATCAGGGTCTATACGACGCGCAGAAAAAATATTTCCGCAGCTACCTGCTGATCCCCGAGGCGGTCGGCGGTGCTGGATGGGCTCAGATCCGCATGGGCGACACCGACTGGGGGCTGAAGCCGTGGGAGACCGACCAAGGGAACTGGACGGAGATCGAGGGTACCCAGTTCAGCATGCTGCAGTTTGAGGCCGTGAATGGTGCGGAACGCGCTACCATCTCCGTGAGCAAACTGGCCAAGGGCGCGGGTGGCCTGAAGGAAAACATCAACCGTTGGCGCGGGCAGCTTGGGCTGGAACGAGTCGAGACACTTTCGGGAACCGAGTCGATCACGGTCGATGGCAATTACGGCACATACGTGGAGCTGACCGGCACGCAGAACGGCCGGCCGGCCAAGACTATCGGCGTCATCCACGAGCTGCGCTACCGACAGCCGTACGAGACGTGGTTTTACAAGCTGACCGGTGACGCCGCAGTGGTGGATGCGGAGAAGCAGCGGTTTCGTGATTTTGTGCTCTCGGCGGGATATCCGACGATGTTCAAGTTTCCGTTTGTCGGGGGCTACCTCGTTGCGGTCGTGCTGTTGATCAACCTTTTGGCCGCGCACTTCCAGCGGTTCACTTTTAGCAAGAAGAAGATCGGCATCTTCCTGACGCACGCCGGGCTGATCCTGATGCTGCTCGGGCAGATCGTGACCGACCAGTTTCAGGTTGAGAGCAACATGCGGCTTGTGGAGGGGCAGGTTAAAAACCATTCGATCAGCCGCGAGTTTTGCGAGCTGGTCATCATCGACAAGAGCAACGCGGAGACCGACACCTACGCCTCCATTCCTGCCGAGGTGTTGGCGGAAAAAGGGCAGTTCCGCATGGGCGACCTGCCATTCGATGTGACGGTAAAGGCCTACTTCAAAAACTCCGATCTCGCCGAGATTGACCCCGACCCCGAGAAATCGAATCTGGCCACCACCGGCAAGGGGTTGACCCTTGCGGCTACGGTGATGGATTCAGTGACCTCGCTTGAGGAGGTCAACTTCCCCAGCGCCTATGTCTCCCTGAAAAGCACCGACGGCAAGGAGCTTGGCACATGGATGGTGTCGGCGCTGTTCGGTGCGTTGCGCACCCCGATCCCTGAGCAAACCTTCGAGCATGACGGCAAGGAGTACGAGTTGGCGCTGCGCTTCAAGCGTTACTACGAGGAGTACGACATCGAGTTGATTGACTTTCGGCACGACAAATTTCAGGGCACGGAAAAGGCCCGTAACTTCTCCAGCGACGTGATCGTTCGCGAGCGCATCAGCGGTGCGGAACGCAAGGTGCATATCAAGATGAATCACCCGCTGCGTTACCGGGGCAAAACCTACTTTCAGGCCAGCTTCGACCCCGAGAACGACAAAGCCACCGTCCTGCAGGTCGTGCGCAACCCCGGCTGGGTGACGCCGTACATTTCCTGTGCGATGGTCGGGGCAGGGATGTTGATCCAGTTCCTGACCCATCTAGTCGGCTTCTCCAGAAAGAGAAAGGCTAAGGCATGAAGAAATTATCAGTCGTTCACATTATCGCTATTGTGGTCATCAGCATCGCCATTTTGTTCTTGGCTCTTTGGGTGCTGCTCTCCGGCCTCATCATGCCCAAGGCTAAGTCGGGCAATCCGGATATTTATGGCTTTGCCGAGTTGCCGGTGTTGCTTGATGGTCGTACGCAACCGATCGACTCCACCGCACGCAACGCCATGCGCGTCATCCGTCACAAGTCGACTGCACTGCGAAAAGTGGATGGAAAGGATGAGACATATCCCGCTGTTGAGTGGCTACTCGAGTTAGCGGCCAAACCGGACATCGCCCGCGCGCGCCCGGTGTTTCGCATCGACAACGAGGAGGTAAAGGACAATCTCGGCTTGGCCAAGGATGAGAAGCATTTTTCAGTAAACCAGATCACTGCCGGGGATAACTTCCAGCGCTTGGCCAAGGACAGCACCCGCATCCATGCCAAGCAGGCGGAGCTGCGTTCGCCTTACGAAAAATCACTCAAGTCCGTGGCCGATGCACTGATGATTTACCAGCGCTTGGCCAAGAGCTTCCGCCCGCAGCATTCGACCAATTTCGAGCAGGAGCTGGCAGAGATGACCGATATATTTCCTGCGGGCATGGCGGCCGTTCGAGCGCACGAAACCGGCGTAGAACACGATGAGGACGAGCATCAAAAGTTCTCCCAGTTGCTGGAAATTTTCATCGATCCCTCGATGCAGGAGGGTGACAAAAGCGGTGTCATGTTTTGGCCACGGGTTGTTCCGCCGACACAGAGTGGGGCCGAATGGCGCTCTCTCAGTGCAGGCCTCTACCATAGCATCACGAACGCTGCCAACGCCGACAGCGACTGGAAAATCGAGTTCGACCCTGCGACCAAGGCTTACGCGGGAATGCTCTCGGCTTACTCAAAAGATGACGCGGCGACGTTCAATGCCGAGCTGGCTGCCTATAGTGGGTATCTCGAAAAAAACAACCTCGTCGGGATCGTTGGAAAGACCGGCACAGAGTTTTGGTTCAACAACTTCGATCCGTTTTACAAGTGCGAGGTTCTCTACGTGATCGCCTTTCTACTGGCCTGCGGCGGCTGGTTGACGCTGGCCAAGTGGCCGAACCTGACCGCCTACTATCTTGTCGCATTCGCGGCGGTGGTGCATACGGCCGGGTTGATTTTTCGGATGTGGCTCGAGGGACGGCCGCCGGTGACAAACCTTTACTCTGCGGCGGTGTTCGTCGGCTGGGGTGCGGTGATCCTTGGCCTGATCCTTGAACGCATTTACCGGGACGGCATCGGCAACGTCGTGGCCAGCTCGGTCGGCTTCGTCACCCTGCTTGTCGCACACGGGCTTTCGTTAAGCGGCGATACAATGGAGATGTTGCAGGCCGTGCTCGACACCAACTTCTGGCTCGCGACACACGTGGTGATCATCACCATCGGCTACTCGGCCACGTTCGTTGCCGGGTTCCTCGCGATCGTGTACGTGGTGCGAGACTTCGTCGCCAACAAAGTGCCGTTCGAAAAAGCCAACCGCACCGGCATCACCAAGATGATTTATGGCATTGTCTGCTTCGCCACCCTGTTCAGCTTCGTCGGCACGGTGCTGGGCGGCATCTGGGCTGATCAGTCGTGGGGCCGGTTCTGGGGCTGGGATCCAAAGGAAAACGGGGCGCTGATGATCGTGATTTGGAATGCCGCCATCCTCCACGCTCGCTGGGGCGGCATCATCCGCGAGCGCGGCATGGTGGCCGCCGCCATCTTCGGCAATGTGATCACAGCGTGGTCATTTTTCGGGACGAACATGCTTGGCATCGGCCTGCATTCCTACGGCTTCATGGACAAGGCATTCGCTTGGTTGATGGTGTTCGTCTGCTCGCAGATCGTGATTTTGACCGGTGGCCTGATGCTTGGCACGCTCGACAACGCCGGCAAGGCGGCACCGCAAAAAGACGGAGTGGCCGCAGCCAGCCCACTGCCCTGGCTGATTGTTGAGGGGATCGTGATCGTGATCACCGCCGCCGGGGCGATCATCTACCTGCTCAAGGCGTTCGGTTTCTGATACGGCTTGGCCAAGCGCTTGGCCAAGCGGGGTGGTTCAATCAAACCAAGCCGCAGTTTTTGCGGGCGCGGTCGAGAACCGTGGTCGCCCGTTCACGGGCCTTCGAGGCGCCGTCCTTCAACACCTGATTCACGTGGTCGAGATTGTTTTCCAACTCGGACCGCTTGGCCCGGGCCTCCGCAAAAAACTCCCAGTACTGTTCGAACAGCGCCTTTTTCAGGTCGCCGTAGCCCAGTCCTCCGGCGCGGAGACGCTCCTCCCAATCCTTGGCCACATCCTCAGTGGCGACGAGCCGGAGCAGTTGCACGGCGATGTTTTTGTCAGCGTCCGGCTTGGGCTCCTCGGGGGGACGGCTGTCCATCACCAAGCGCATGATGGTTTTGCGTAGCGGCTTTTCGTCTCCGAAAATGTCGATCGTGTTGCCGTAGCTTTTGCTCATCTTCTGGCCGTCCGTGCCGGGGACGACCGCCACCGAGTCGCGGATCTGCGGCTCCGGGATCACGAACGTCTCGCCGTAGGTCTGGTTGAACTTGATCGCGATGTCGCGCGTGACCTCGACGTGCTGCTTTTGATCGCGGCCGACCGGGACGATGTTGGAGTCGTAAATCAAAATATCCGACGCCATCAAAACCGGGTAGGCAAACAAGCCGTGGTTGGGCGAAAGACCCTTGGCCATCTTGTCCTTGTAACTGTGGCAGCGCTCGAGCAGGCCCATCGGGGTGAGCGAACTGAGCAGCCAGGTCAACTCGCAGACCTCCGGCACGTCGCTCTGGCGGAAGAACACCGACTTGGCCGGGTCGAGGCCGCACGCGAGAAAATCCAGTGCCACGTCGAGGGTGTTTTTGCGGCGCTCATTGGCGTCGAACAGCGACGTCATCGAGTGGTAGTCGGCGATGAAATAATACGCCTCGCCCTGCTCCTGCAGCTCGATCGCCGGGCGCATCATGCCGAAGTAATTGCCCACGTGCAGCGTGCCCGACGGCTGGATTCCTGAAAGTATGATCATAAACAAAAAGCCCCCGGGCGGCGGGCCAGCGGCCGTGCCACCCGGAGGCGCAAATCAAACGGGCTTTGGCTACTTGATATCAACAAAAATCAACGTCCCGGCCAGCATATCCGGCACGATCAACTTCTTCGCCTTGCGGTCGAGGTAAAAATCGGCGGCCGACTTGAGGCCTTCGAGGACCACTTCCTTCTTTTTGCCGTTGTTGGTCAATTTCCACACCTTACCCTGAGTCCAGCTCGATACGTAGATGCCGCCCTTGCCGTCCGGGTCGACCGCATCCGCGCCGCGCAGCCCCTTGGTGATGACGCGCAGTTTGCCCTTCGCCGTCTTGCGCACGATGTTGCCGGTGAAGAAGTCGCCCATCAAAAGGCCGGTTTTGCCGGAGCGCCCCACGCCGTTTGGCCCTGGCATCTCAGCCTGCCCGGGGGCGACGGCGTCGGTGATCTTCCCGTCCTCGATTGAGATCTTGTACACGCAGCCCTGCGCCGGCAGCTCCTTGGCCTGCTTGCTGTCGAGCGGCCAGAGCGTGCGCTCCTTGTCGGGGTCGAACATTTTGCTGATCGCACCCATGTCGGTCACGTAAACGCTCTTGCGATCATGCGACGCGGCCACGTCGTTGAGGAAGCTGACCTCGCGCGGGAAATCCTTTTTGTCGGCCAACACGCTCACGTTGCCTTTGCGGTCGATTTTCATCACGCGCGTCTGGTCGGCAGTGACGAGATATTTGCCGGTGAAGGCGATGCCCTTCGGCTCGTTCAGTCCCTTGGCGAATACTTTCGACTTGTCGCCGTCGAGTACCTTGATCACCGCGTCGCCCTCCTTGTCGGGGGAGTTCATCACGGTGACGTAGTACTTGCCGCCGAATCCCTTGGTCAAACTCTCGGGGCGTTCCCCGATTTTCACGACCTTATTCTTGGCGCCCCAAACCGGAGTCGCGACCATCATGCCCATAATGAGCCCAGCAAGGATTTGTTTTTTCATAGAAACTCGGCCAAGTTCCTAACCGCTCTGCGCACAGGGTCAATGCAAATCAACGAGGACAGGGATTGGGAGGCGTTCTATCAGGCGGACGATTTGATGTGGGATCACGGTGAGGCTTCGCCGGGGCTGGTCGATTTTTTAGCGTCCTCCGACGCCAACTTTGCGCTTGGCCAAGCGCTTGTGCCCGGCTGCGGTCGGGGCCACGACGCTCGTGCCTTGGCCAAGGCCGGTTGGCAGGTCACCGGGCTGGACATCGCGCCCAGCTCCGTGCCTTTGGCCCGCGAGTTGGCGGCTGCCGAGGGGCTGGAACTCGATTTTCGGCTTGGGAATTTTCTTGAGGACGAACCTCATCAACCGTTCGACCTCCTTTTTGAGCACACCCTGTTTTGTGCCATCAACCCCGTGCAGCGCGACGCCTACGTCCTCGCGGCCAAGCGCTGGCTCAGGCCCGGCGGCACATACCTCGCAGTGAACTACATCATCACCGACGATGACGGCGAGCCGCCGTTCAGCACCACCGCCGGGGAACTCGACGAGCGGTTCCTGCCCGACTTCGAGCTGCTCCGCCGCTGGACACCGCGCTCGTACGAAAACCGGCAAGGCAAGGAACTGATGAACCTCTGGCGCCGGAGGTAGCCAAGCGCTTTCGCTTCCGTTTCGGCTCCAAAAAAACTAGCTTGGCCAAGCGCTCCTGTTGGCATGACCCAATTGAACCGACACATCACGCTACTGCTTGGCATCCTGTTGACCCTAGCCAACGGCATGGCGTTGGATTGGCAAAAGAGCGGGGCACATCGCTGGGCTGACCTCGCCGATGCCGGCAGCGGCAAGCCGGGATTCACACTGATGAACCCGGCTTACACCGGTGTGCAGTTCACCAACACGCTTTCCACCCTCATCCTGATCTCCAACAAAAATCTGCTCAATGGCTCCGGCGTGGCGTTGGGCGACTATGACAATGATGGGCGTTGCGACATTTACCTCTGTCGGCTCGATGGCAGCAACGTGATGTACCGAAACCTTGGCAACTGGAAGTTTGAGGACACCACCGCCGCCACCGGCACGGCGTGTCCCTCCCAGTTTTCCAGTGGGGCGACGTTTGCGGACGTCGATGGAGACCGCGATCTCGACCTGTTCGTCACAGCCATGGGTCAGCCTAACCGTCTTTTTAGAATAGACGGAATCGGCAAGTTCAACGAGATACAAACAGCCTACGCAATCCGCACACGCTTCGGCAGCAGCTCAA
>JAPPPH010000445.1 GCA_028817635.1 Verrucomicrobiales bacterium
CGGCAAGGTCGCCCGATCGATCACACGCGAATACAAATCCATGTCATCGATGGGCAGAAGTTTGCCCCCCTCTTTTAATGCGAACAAAGCTAACCGGGGATCCTCTCCGCGGCTCAGGGAAACCAAGCCGTCAAGGTAAGGCTCGAGCGGACTGTTGCGGCCAATATTGCCTGCGACAAAATCCACCCGGCCATCGTTGTTGAAATCCCCAACGGCCAAGCCCTGCCAAAGCCCAACGTGACTCGACAGTCCGACCGCCTCACTGATATCCACGAAGGCACCATCCCGGTTTTCGTAAAGGCCGATGCTTCCCGGCTCGCGTGAAACCAAAAGATCCGCGTCGTGATCGCCGTCCATGTCCACGAGAATTGCGCTGCTGACCCTGCCCAAGTAGCCGAGCGATTTTTCGACCGCCTCCGAGCGGACAAACTCGTCACCGCGTTTTAGAAAAACGAACGGCCGACTCGAAGCGGGGTGATCGAGCATCGAATCCTGCGAGAGGAACAACACATCCACAAACCCATTGCCGTCGATATCCGCCCGGAGCACCAAGCGCACCGCCTGCCCGGAAGCAAGATCCGGCACCCTCCGGTTGAGAGACTCGACAAAACTGGGTTTGCCCTGCTCAACCACAAAGCCATGCAACCAACCGATGTTGGGCATCACCCCGGCCGGATCGGTGTACTTGGATGCCACCGGGTTGAACCGCTGCCCGTCTTGATTCAAGAACACCTGAACGGCATCGCTCCTCGGCAATTGAAAACCAACATCCAGCCAACCGTTCCCGTCGAAGTCGCGCATCAACAGCGGCGCCGGAGTCGCACTGAGGCGCCGGAGTAAAAACGGGTTCTCGTCGTAGTCCTTGGCCAAGTTCGGGAAATGCCGGAAGTCAACCGCACCCGGCAGTTCACGGAACATCAGTTTGGCTTGGGAAATATCGCGCTTGGCCAAGCGCTTGGCCGAGGACGGTTTCTCGACGCGATAAATTGAATTCGGCTCAGGCGCCTTGATGCGAACCGGTGCAGAGCCATCAGCCCATTCGACTTCAAGCAAAGCCGCTTCGCCAAGCGACCCGGCTGCGAAAACCAACTCGCCACTGTCGCCGCTGAGATAGCCGCCACCCGAAAACTTTTCGCGCACGGTTTCGCCGGAGGCGTGGCGCAGGCGCACCCGGCTTCCCACCTCACCGAACAACCGCACCTGAATTCTCGGCTCCTGCGAGTTGTTTTTGTAGAGCGACGGAGCTTCATTCAGATTGTTGGTGATCAGGTCAAGGTCACCGTCGTTGTCGAAGTCAGCCATCGCCAACCCATAAGTGATGCCATCATGCGCAAAGCCAAGCGCCGCCCCGGCCTCGGTAAATTTCAACTCCCCATCGTTGCGGAATAGCTGGTTGGGCGAGTTGTAACGCGGTTGGATTTTTTTGGTTTCATAGAGCGATTTTGCATCGCGGCGGCCTGACTTTTGCACGGCCTTCAGTTTCAGACTCGCATCCATGTCCATCGTGTCGAAGCCGAAGCCGTTGGTCACCAGCATGTCATCATCGCCATCGAGGTCCGCGTCCATGAACCGTACGTTCCAAGACCAGGCACTAGCCTCGACACCCGAGTAGTACGCCGTATCAAACCAAAGCGGGCCTCCCTGCGAGACCATCAACACGTTGCGGTTGAATCGGGGGACGTATGTCCAATCCAACAACCGGCTCGACCGCTCCACCTCTTTTTCCAGTTGCACAAGGCGTTTGGCGCGGTCGGGGTCGAGCATGTCCAGCAGCATGAAGTCCGGTATGCCATCGCCGTTGAGATCGGTGAAGTCGACCCCCATCGAGGACCGACTCGTGTGTCGAATGTTTTCGTGATTCAACAACTCGAAACGACCGTTCCCCTGGTTGAGCCAAAAGCGATCCGGACTGGCAAAGTCGTTGCAAACGTACAGGTCGGGCCGCAGATCGTTGTTCACGTCGCGGAAGGTAACGGCGAGCCCCCATTCGCGCAGCGACGCCAGAGACTGCGCCTTGCCACCGATGACAAAACGAGGCTCACCGGAGACATCGTGAAACGTACCGTTGCCATTATTAAGGTAAAGCCGATCCGCCTCCGGAAGTTCGCGCAAGCGCCCGGTATTCGACACAGTGAAGCGCCCCTTCCACTTCGGCTTCAAAGTGGACTCACCGTTCACCCGGGTCACCGCCCATTCGTCGCCTCGCCTCGCGTACTCAAACCGCGTGGTCGGGTCCGCGAGGTGCATCCAGTCGATGTAATGCGCCACATACAAGTCGAGGTCACCGTCGCCATCCACATCGGCAAGTGCCATTGAGGTCGTTGTGCCGGTCGCGTCCAGCCCGGAGTTCTCAGCAAAAACAAATTGCCCCTCGCCATCGTTGATAAACAACCGTGTGCCCGACTGGACGCCGTTGACCAACAGGTCTTTGTCGCCGTCGCCGTCCACATCAACCAGCGTCACTCCGGTACAGATCACATCGGGCATCGCATAGGCTCCAGCGACTGGACGAAAGCGAAAGCCGCCTTCGTTCAGGTAGAGTGCGTTTGGCCCCTGAATATTCCCGAGAAACAGATCCGCCAAACCGTCCCCATTCACGTCCCCGGTTGACACACCGGCGCCGTTGTGCGCCACCATGTTTTTGTAATACTCAAGACCAGCCAATCGGTTCGTGAACGTGATGCCGCTTTCGGCGGCGGCGATTGTCGCGAATCGCCTGCCCCCCTCCGCTGACGGCGTCACGGCGGTTCGCCCAACCGCTTCCGCTTGGCCAAGCGCATCATTGACTGCCAGACAAAACAGCAGCGCGACCGCGCTTGGCCAAGCGCGTCTGCAGTCTCGAAAGTTACGGAAGTGGTTTGGCACCGGTGGGGTTACCCATGCCCGACTTGTTGCAAAAACTCCATCCAATTCATGCAGGCGAAGCAGAGAATTTGATTCTCCCAACCGGCAATCTCTGCGACCTTTTCCCCGCGTTGAATGCCATGGCCCAAGCTCACCCACTTATATTAATCGGCATATCGGCTGCCACCCTACTGGGAGCGATCGGCTGCTCCAGCGAAGGAGCAAAGGAGACCGAACCAGTTGCGGAGACCGCTGCACCCGATTCCGGCTCCCTCCCAGAGCCGCCGCCCGGGAATGTCCCGCAAACATTGCAACCGACCAACGGACTGCAACTCGTTCAGGAGGAACAACTCTTCAAGACGAACGGACTCTGGTATCTCCGCGGCACAACCAACCTGTTCAGCGGCATGGAACTGGATTTTCACACCAACGGCGTGCCCAGGTTTCAGATGTATTTTACCAACGGCCTCTCCCAGGGCCTGAATACGTCCTGGCATCCAAATGGCGCGAAACAATCCGAGGGAAAATTCGTCGACGGAAAACGCGAGGGCCTATGGCATATGTGGCTGGACAATGGCAAACCGGACAAACAGGGCATGTTCGTCAACGGCAAGCCGGACGGATTACAGATTTTTTGGTACACGAACGGTGTAAAGTCAGTCGAGTGGTACCACAGGGAAGGCATCCCCCATGGCAACAGTCGCTCTTACTACATGAACGGCGCACTCCATCAGGAAGGCACGTACGACATGGGACGCCAAATCGGCGTATGGATCGAGTGGGACGAATCCGGGAAGAAAACCAAGACCGCCCAGTTCGAGAACGGCCAACTCATCAAGGAAACCAATCTCACCGAACCGGCCGCCCTCACCCCACCACAGAAATAATCCCGCGCCGGCCAGGCGCCGGTTCGGACTTGCGCCCGGATTGGGTTTGGCGCACAGCTTGGTTTTTCGATGCGCCTCGTTTTAACATTCCTCAGTACCCTCGTGCTTGCTTGGCCAAGCGCTGCAGCAGAAAAGGCCCCGTTTCGCGTGGAGATCGAGCAAATCACCCACGGCCCAATGACCCACTTTTTCGGATACATCGGCCACGTGCAAAACATTCCGTGGAACCAGAGCGGCCGATACATCGTCGCGTTGCAGACCAACTTTCATGATCGCATGCCCGGCCCGGACGACCCGGCCAATGTCGTCCTGATCGACACCAAAAACGATTACCGCGTGAAAGTCATCGAGCAGTCCCGCGGCTGGAACCCGCAGCAGGGCACGATGTTTTACTGGAACCCAGCCAAGCCGGAGACCCAGTTTTTCTTCAACGACCGCGACCGAAAAACCGGCAAGGTTTTTTGTGTGCTGTACGACATCGAGCAGGCCAGGCGCATTCGTGAGTACCGGTTCAACGACACGCCGATCGGCAATGGTGGTGTGGCCCAGAACGGGGGCTGGTTCCTCGGGCTGAACTACGCCCGCATGGCCCGGCTCAGGCCGGTGACCGGCTATAAAGGCGCGTGGGACTGGACGAATGGTATCGCCCACCCTAAAGACGACGGCCTGTTCAAGGTCGACATCGGCTCTGGAGAAAAAACACTGCTGGTGTCATTTCACAGGATGGCGCGCGAACTCGAGGCGCTTGGCCGCGACATGAAAACCAGCCACCTTTTCATCAATCATTCGCTCTCGAATCGCGAGGGGGATCGAATCTTTTTCTTCGCTAGGGCAGGCTGGAGCGGACAAAAAGGGAAGCGCATCAACCACCCGTTCGTCACTGATCTTGACGGGAAGAGCCTACGCTCCAATAGCATCCATATCGGCGGCCATCCGGAATGGGATTACGGCCACCGCATGATCGGCCGTTTGAAGGACCGGCAGGTGCTATACGACACGGATCAGCAACTCGTGGTCGGCGTGCTTGGTTCGCCAGAGATTTTCCCCGACCCCGAGGGCGACATCGCGTTATCCCCCAACGGCAAGCTGTTCGTCAACGGTCACAAGGACCGAAAAAAGAAGGCCAACTTTTACACCATTTACCGGCGGGAGGACGGGGCGTTCTTCCGGACGCGCGGCTTCAATATCGGCCACTGGCAGTCCGGCGATCTGCGGCAGGATCCCTCCCCGTGCTGGAACCGCACCAACGATCAAATCCTCGTGCCCGGCGTCAGCAGGGATGGCAAAACGCGGCAGTTGTTTCTGCTCACAATAACGAAGTGATACGGCTTGAAAAATCGGCCGGCCTGCAGGAGCATCCGCGGCGTTGAATTCGCATTTTAGGCTGCCGCTTTTTTGGAGGTGCTCGATCCCGTTGCTGACGGCCCTGCTGTGTTCACTGATCCACGCGCATGGAAAAGACCGTTCGGTGGTGACGGATGAGGATCGCCGGTTTTGGTCGTTCCAACCGCTCCAGAAAACAGCCACCCCGCTTGCAGACGATCCGTGGGTTAAAAGCCCGATTGACGGGTATGTCCTCCGAAAGATTCGTCTGGCCAATCAACACCCTGCCCCGGAGGCGACCAAGCGCACTTGGCTGCGGCGCGTCTCCTACAGTCTGACCGGCCTCCCTCCGACCCCGAAAGAGCTTACTGAATTCGAGGCCGACGAGAGCCGCGAGGCCTACACCCGCGTGGTCGATCGACTGCTCTCCTCCCGGCAATACGGCGAACGCTGGGCCTCCCATTGGCTGGATGGCGTCCGTTACGTGCAGGAAGTGGGCTACTACAATTTCACCGATCTCGGCTGGCGTTACCGCGACTGGGTGATCCGCGCGCTGAACAACGACATGCCGTACGACCAGTTCATCCTTCACCAGATCGCCGGCGACCTACTCCCCAATCCGAACGGAAGCGGCGTCTACGGCGACGGCCTGGTTGCCACCGGTTTTCTCTGCATGGGCAACTACGACGATCAGGAATCGGACAAAGACCGCCTTTACAGTGAGGTGGCCGACGACCAGATCGATGTCGTCACGCGACAATTCCTCGGGCTGACGGTTTCCTGTGCGCGCTGCCATGATCACAAATTTGATCCCATACCGATCTCCGACTACTACGCGATGGCCGGTATCTTCATGAGCACCCGCGTCCTCGACACCCGCAGCCGCATCGGAGCCAATCGGTTGAAAGTTCGCATGCTCTCCGATGAGGAGAAAAAACAACGCAACGATATTCTCCGCGAGCGGGATGAACTGCAAAAACAGTTCGATGCGATGACCGACAAAACCACCCCCGAGGCCAAGCGCGTTGAGCGCCGACTCGACACTCTCAAGGCAACGCCGTTACCGGAGGACGGCGAAGCCATGGCGGCTCAGGAGGGCGCCTACTCCAACAGCCGGCTGAGCAAAATCGGGGACATGCCGGTTTATCTCCGGGGCGACTACCGCACGCCGGGCAAGGTTGTCCCGCGCGGCGTGCTGTCTGTCATCGCCGGCAAACATGCGCAACCGATCGGCGAACGAACCAAGCAGTCCGGTCGACTTGAGTTGGCCAAGTGGATCGCTGATCCGGAAAATCCGCTCACCGCTCGTGTGATGGTCAACCGCGTTTGGCAGCATCACCTTGGCCAAGCGATCGTTCGCACGCCGAACAACTTCGGTGCGCTTGGCCAAGCGCCAACCCACCCGGAACTGCTCGACTGGCTGGCCAAGCGCTTCATCGACAGCGGCTGGTCGCTGAAGGAGCTGCACCGCGAGATTGTTCTCTCCGCCACATTTCGCCAGCAGTCCAACGCCCCGGCGTCCGTCGAAGCCGACCCAGAAAACAAACTGTTCAGCCGGTTCAACCGCCGACGCCTCACCGCCGAGGAGGTGCACGACTCCCTGTTATTTGTCAGCGAACGGCTCAAGCTGACCAAGCGCAACGGGAACGATGCCCGAGCGGTCTACACCCACACCGGTCACCTCAAGCCGTGGCGATTTGGCCAACTGTTCGACTCCCCCGCAACCGGCACCATTTTGGCCCAGCGCGACCAGTCCACCTCCGCGCCGCAATCGCTGTTCATGCTCAACGACAACGCCGCCATCAACGCCGCTCGCGGCTTGGCCAATGCGGCTGATAGCCGATACAAAACAAATGAAGCCCGGCTCAATGCGGTGTTCAAAACGCTTTACTCGCGGCCGCCCTCAACCGACGAAGCCAAGTGGGCGCTGGATTATCTGAAGCAAACCGACAAACCGTGGACGCTTTACCACGTACTGCTTTGCGCCAACGAATTTCTGCACGTCGAATGAGTACTCACTGCAATCGTATCGAGGACGTCTCCCTACTGAGCCGCCGCGAGGCATTACGCCGGGCCGGCGCCGGATTTGGCATGGTCGCGCTGGGCGGATTGTTGAACGAAGAATCGCTCGGCAACCCGGGCACCGGCGTGCTCCCCCAGCTTCCCGCGCGGGCCAAGCGGATCATCTGGCTGTTCATGGGTGGCGGGGTTTCGCACGTGGACAGTTTCGACCCCAAGCCGATCCTGCAAAAATATCATCGTGAAAAAATTCCGATGAAACTCCCCAGCCACCTGAGGGATGGGAGCGACAAAGTGTTGGCGTCGCCGTTCAAATTCCAACAGTACGGCCAGGCCGGCTTGCCGGTCAGCGAACTTTTCCCGCACATGGCGAAGCACGCGGACAAGTTGTGCGTCCTCCGCTCGATGTACTGCGACAGCATTGACCACACCGGGGCCACGCTGCAGACGTTTTGTGGTGCCGTCTCACTGCCCCGCCCCGGCATCGGGAACTGGCTGCTGTACGGCTTGGGCACAGAAAACCAAAACCTACCCGGCTATGTCGTCATGGGGCCGGATCAACAAAGCGGTACCGCCACGTACAGTCCGCGCTTTCTTCCCACATGGACCAGCGGCACACGGGTCAACTGGGATTACAAACCGAACGCCACCGCACACAACGCCCTGCCCAACCTCCGCAACGCCGGCAACCTCACGGTCGACGAGCAACGCGCCCAGTTGGCACTGCTCAAAAAACTCAACGGCGCCTACGCTGCGGATCGGGCGCAGACCGATCCGCTCTCCGCTCGGACACAGTCCTACGAACTGGCGTTCCGGATGCAGGCCGCCGCACCGGAGGCCTTTGACATCACCGGCGAAACTGAAGTCACCAAAAAAATGTACGGCCTCGACGAGGGTCACAGCCAGAGTTTCGGGTATCGCTGCCTGCTGGCCCGGCGTCTTGCCGAGCGCGGCGTGCGCTTCATTCAGGTCCAATGCGGCAAGGGCGACGGTCTCGACTGGGATCAGCACGGCGAACTCGAAAAGGGTCACCGCAAAAACGCCGCTGCCACCGACAAACCGGTCGGCGCACTGCTCGCCGATCTCGAGGCACGCGGATTACTGGACGACACGCTCGTCGTCTGGGGCGGTGAGTTTGGCCGCACGCCGACCAGTCAGGGCACCGACGGACGCGAACATCATCCCCACGGCTACACCCTCTGCCTCGCCGGGGCCGGTGTCCGCGGCGGACATATTTACGGTTCAACGGATGAGTTCGGCTGGAACGCCGCCGAGAAACGGATGCACATCCACGACTTTCACGCGACGCTGCTGCACCTCATGGGTATCGACCACGAGAAACTCACGTACCGCTACAGCGGACGCGACTTCCGGTTGACCGACGTCCACGGAAACGTCGCCCACGAGATTATCGCCTGACCCGGCGCGCGGACTACTTGCCTTCCGGCGCGGCACCGGCCACGCGCAGCTTGATCTCGATCTCGTCGGAGACCTTCTCCTCGCGATCGCCCGGATTGATGTTGTACTCGGAGCGTTTGATCGTGAAATCCGACCGCAACACAAGCAGGTCGCCCGGCACGCGGTTGCGCTTCACGAGCATCCCCTTCAGGTAAGTCAACGTCACCGGCACGGTGATCTTTTTCGTCACACCCTTGACCGTAAACTTGCCCACGACCTTGGCCTCCGTTTTGGTGCCGGTGGTTTTTACG
>JAPPPH010000137.1 GCA_028817635.1 Verrucomicrobiales bacterium
CGGCCGAGCTGGTTTCGCTTGAGGAAAAAGAGCGCACCTCCGGCAAGAGCGTCGCCGAGGTTGGCACCGTGGTGGAAGGGTTGCGCGGCAAGCGCGACGAGGCCAACACCGAATTGACCGAGGCCAAGGTCGGCCTCGCGTCGGAGGAGCAGTTGCTGGCTTCGTTCAAGCGGCAGTTGGATCCGCTTCGCATGCGCATTGATGAACTGAAACAGCGCGTGGCTCAGCGGCGCGCAGACATCGAGGCGGCGGGGGAAAAGAAGACTCAAACCGAGAACGACATTTCAACTTCAACCCAGCGCATAGAGGCGGTGAAAGTCGAGCGCGAGCAGTCCAGCCAGGCGATCACCGGGTTGCTCGAACAAAAAACGGCCGCCGACCAAAAAGTCGAGGAACGCGAAGAATCGTTGCGCTCAGTACGCGCCGAGCTGAGCGAATCGCAGGAGCGCCGCTCGCAACTCGAGGTTGAGTTGGCGCAGAACAACATGATGGTCGAAAACCTTTGCGAGCGAATGGAGGCCAAGTACCAGATCGATCTGCGCGAAGTGGAGGTGCAACACCTCAAGACCACCGAGACTGACTCGGGCGAGGTCGAGATCACCGTGGCCACCCTCGAGGAGATGGAGGCCGAAGGGCTGGAAACCGACTGGGAAAGTGTCGAGGACAAGGTTTCCGAGTTGCAGGATCGCGTGGACCGCATGGGGCCGGTGAACCTCGTTGCTATCGAGGAGTACGAGGAAACCGAGGAGCGCTACGAGTTTCTGACCACACAGCATGACGACCTCGTCAAGGCCAAGGAGCAGTTGCTCGAGGTGATCGAGCAGATCAACACCGAGACCACGGAGATGTTCAAGGCCACCTTCGAGCAGATTCGGGACAACTTTCGCACGCTGTTCACCGAGGTGTTCGAGGGGGGCAAGGCTGACCTCGTGCTGGTCGACGAAGAGGACGTGCTCAGCAGCGGCATCGAGATCGTCGCCCGGCCTCCGGGCAAAAAACTGCAGAGCATCTCGCTGCTTTCCGGCGGCGAACAGACCATGACCGCTGTGTCGCTGATGTTTTCCATTTATCAGGTCAGCCCGAGTCCGTTTTGTGTGTTGGACGAGTTGGACGCGCCGCTGGACGAGTCCAACATCAACCGGTTCATTCGCGTGCTCAAGCGGTTCATCAATCACTCGCAATTTCTCGTCATCACGCACAACAAGCGAACCATCAGCATGGCTGACACGTTGTATGGCGTGACCATGCAGGAGCATGGCGTGAGCAAGATCGTTTCGGCGCGCTTCCAGAAAACCGAGCGCGACGAGGACGCCTCCGGCGCACGAGAAACCAAGCCACCAACCGACCGTGGCCAAGCGGCCGAGCCAGCCGAGGTCGCCGCCGAGTCGTCACCCAGCGATGATGACGGGGATGACGACGGCGGAGGCGACGACGTCATCGCCATGGGCAAGTAACACCGCTTGCTGAACAAAAATATCCTCTCCCCGGCGGGGGGAGAGGACAAAAGGTGAGGGGGCGCTTCTGAATTAATCATGTCCACCCTCATCCGACCTCCGGCCACCTTCTCCCTCATAGGGAGAAGGAATTTGGAGCAGTGGCTTGGCCAAGCGGTGCAACAAAAAACGGGCGCCCGGTGGGACGCCCGCTTTTGAATTCTTTTTTCCGGCTTAGACGTTGCCGAAGATGGTCTTGCCGGTGCTCTCGAGGTCGTTGCACGCCTCGACCATGCGGGCGGCCATCGCCTCCTCGGCCTTCTTCAGGTAGGAGCGCGGGTCGTACACCTTCTTGTTGCCGACTTCGCCATCGATCTTGAGCAGGCCGTCGTAATTCTTCAGCACATGATCCACCACCGGACGGCTGAAGGAGTACTGCGTGTCGGTGTCGATGTTCATCTTCACCACGCCGTACTCGAGTGTCTCCTTGATTTCGTGTTTCTCTGAGCCGGAGCCACCGTGGAAGACGAGGTCGAACTTGGCTTCCTCACCGTACTTGCCGATCACGGCGTCCTGACCCTGCTTGAGAATCTCCGGGCGAAGTTTCACTGAGCCCGGTTTGTACGAGCCGTGGACGTTGCCGAAGGTGGCGGCGAACATGTAGCGGCCGATGCCGTTGAGGCTCTCATACACGCTGAGCATGTCCTCCGGTGTGGTGTAAAGTTTCTCGGCTGGCATGTCCTCGGTACCGGCGGCACCGTCTTCTTCACCGCCCACAACACCCGCTTCGACCTCGAGAATGATTTCGTTCTTCGCGCACAACTCGAGGTACTCCTTGGAGATGGCCATGTTTTCCTCGAGCGGAAGGATGGAGGCATCGAGCATGTGGCTCTGGAACAGGTTGGATTGACCGTTGGCTCGGCGGCGTGCGGGCTCCTCGATGAGGGGCTTGAGGAAGCCTTCGGCAGCCTCGGGTTGGCAGTGGTCGGTGTGCAGGCCGATCAGGACGTCGTACTTTTCTGCGAGGCGATGGGTGGCTTCGGCGAGCACGATGCAGCCGTGGACGGCGTCCTTGACGTTGAGGCCGGAGGCGAACTGACCGCCGCCGGTGGAAAACTGGATGATGCCGTCGGATTTCGCATCGGCAAAAGCTTTGAGCGCGGCGTTGATGGTGACGATCGACGTGACGTTGACGGCCGGATAGGCGTAGTCACCCTGCTGGGCGGCATCGAGCATCGCGGCGTACTGCTGGGGTGTGGCAATAGGCATAATTTATTGTCCGTAACTGGCCATTTGGCCAAAGGGCGGCGCATAGTAGCGGGATTCGCCGCTTTTGCAAGGGAGGAAAATAGCCGTTTTTTCCGCCAAAATGCGCTTGGCCAAGCGCTTGGCCGCAAGCCCGCCCTTGACAGGCCAAGCCGCTCTCCACAATAACGGCGGCAGATGAAAGCTCACATGATTTTCTCCGGCGCCCTAGCCGCACTACTCACGGTGGGATGCGGATCGGAACCGGCCGCACCCACACCACAGGCCAAAGCGCCCGAGGCCAAGCCGAAGGTCGAACCGACGGTTGCGCCGCAAACTGCGGTTCCGGTCCCTGACGCTCCTGCGCCGGTCTCGACTAACGCCCCGGTGGATGTGGCGATTGCCCCGGTGGATTCAACCCCGAAACACGACATCTTTCGCAGTGCAGGTGCCGGCGACATCGAGTCCGTGAAATACCATCTGGCCAATGGCATCAAGCTCAACGCCCGGGACAAAACCGGCAAGACTGCGTTGTTGTGGGCGGTGCGCAGCAAGAAACACGAGGTGATCTATCATTTGCTCGATCGCGGTGCCGATCCCAATGTTGCCGATAACAAAAAGGTTCCGCCTCTCTTCTGGGCCATCCGTATGAATCGGCCGGAGTTGGTGTCCGCACTGCTGGACAAGGGAGCGAACATCAAGCAGCTCGATGCCGGCGGCAAGGGCGTCTTCGACTACGCCAAGGATGACACTGTCATCGAGATCCTTCGCAGCCACGAAAAGAAATAGCGACCCATGAGCATCGCGGAGTTGACGGACAAGATTCGGGCCTTCCGCGACGCACGTGACTGGGCTCAATTTCACAAGCCGAAGGACATGGCCGCCGCCGTGGCCATCGAGGCGGCCGAGTTGCAGGAGCATTTTCTCTGGAAATCCCACGAGGCCAGCGCTGAGCACTTGGCCAAGCACGGAGATGAAGTTGCGGAGGAGATGGCTGATATCGCCATCTATCTAATGATCATGGCTGACGATGCCGGTATCGACCTTGGCCAAGCGATCGAAACCAAGCTCGCGATCAACGAGAAGCGCTATCCCGCAGACAAGGCCAAGGGCCGAAGCAATAAATATACCGACTACCAGTAGGCAAGAGTCCACCCAACGTGACGAGTGTTATCTGCGGTTGAGTTGAACGTGCACTTCATTGATCGTGCCCTTCAACCCCGTCCCCGATTTATCGTACCGGAAAATATGCTGAACCTCGTTCCAGTCCCTTGAAGTTGTCGCGTAACCGGTTGTGGTATTTTTCTCGTCCAGTAGATTGTAATGAACGGCAACCGAGTTCGATCGTTGCTCCCAAGTGCCATCGAATTCAGCAACAGTTTCCGCTCCGTCAACGTCCCACAAACTCTTTATTGTCACGGTGCAACGTCCATACGGCTTGAGGTCGAAACGAAATTCTGAAGTCTTCGCCAGTTTTTGGCCTTCAGCCTCGATGATGATTCGAGCCGTGCCAACCCAAACACCGGAGGCGGAAAAACGCGGATGCACACAAGCCGAACCGATCATTGCGGAAAGCAGTGCGAAGATGAATAGACGCAACTTCATCAAAGGTGAACCGGGGTGTTTTTGATTTCGATCTCCTTCTTCAAATTCATTCATTTTTGATCTGGCTTAAGGTTTAATCGGCCCGACAGGAAGTTGATGACACGAACAGGGAGCGAAGCAATCAGATGATCGATAATCAAGAAAATGCGGGCTGACATACGAGTGGGGATTGTAGGCGCCGGGGCCAATACGACGGCCAAGCATATCCCGTTGCTGCAGGAGATCGAGGGGGTGGAGATTGTGGGTGTGGTCAATCGTAGCGAGGCATCTTCCGCTGCAGTGGCGCAGCGCTTTGGCATCCCGCGCACTTACGATCACTGGGAGAAGGCAATCGCTGACCCTGACACCAACGCGATCGTGATTGGCACCTGGCCGTACCTGCACTGCCCGGTCACGCTCGCCGCGCTGGAGGCTGGGAAACACGTCCTCACCGAGGCACGGATGGCGATGAACGCCGACGAGGCATTGCGCATGCTCAACGCCAGCGAGGCCAGGCCGGATCTGGTTGCACAGGTGGTTCCGTCGCCGATCACGCTGTTTGCCGATGCGACCATCAAACGGCTGATCGCGGAAGAGTACATCGGAAGACTGCTCGCGGTGGAGAGCCGGATGCGGGGCGGGTTCATCGATTCAACCGCGCCGATGCACTGGCGACAGAATGCCGACCTCAGCGGCAACAACATCATGGCCATGGGCATCTATTACGAGGCGATCATCCGCTGGGTGAGCCGCGCTTCAACCGTGATGGCCCGGGGGAAAATTTTCACCGAGCATCGCACGAACGAACACGGCAACCACCAGACGGTCAAAGTGCCGGAGCATCTCGACGTGGTGGCCGAACTCGAGTGCGGGGCGCAACTGCACATGCAGCAATCCGCCATCGCCGGGCTGCTTGAGGATGATGCGATCTATCTCTTTGGCAGGGAGGGAACGCTTCGGTTGACCACCGACAAATTATTCGGAGGCCAACGCGGCGACGAGAGTTTGGCCGAGATTGCGATCCCCAATCACGAGCGGGGCGACTGGCAGGTGGAGGCCGACTTCGTCGCGGCGATCCGGCGAGAGCGCGAAGTGACGCACACCACCTTTGCTGACGGCCTGCATTACATGCAATTCACCGACGCCGTGGCGCGCAGCCTGAACAGCGGTCGGGCGGAGACCGTTTGACCCCTCTTGGCCAACGGAGCGGGGACGATCCAGTCCCCGCAAAGCCCCGAAGGGGCGAAAGGCAATAGCCCCGGGCGTCAGCCCGGGGTGGAGCGCAATAAAAAGAATAACCCCCATCGGGGCGACACACTGTCATGCAACGTGGGGAATCAAGCCAACCTCGTAACCAAGCCAAGTCCAGACCACGGAATACACAGAATACACGGAAGTGTTTTTATTCCTTCTCCCTCACTGGGCGATGGAAATTGCGCTTGGCCAGGCGCTTGGTTCGACTTGATTTTCGGGGGGCAAGCGGCACAATGCGCTGAGCAATTCTATGAGCAATGCCGAGAGTCAGGCGGCCGTTGCCAACGAGGGGGGATACAGCAAAAAGAATCCGTTCCCGTCCACGCTTAAGCAGCGTCGTCTCCTCAACAAACCCGGCTCGACCAAGGAGGTGCAGCACCTTGAGTTGTGCCTCACCGGTTCCGGGCTGGAGTATCGTCCCGGGGATTCGCTCGCAATCATCCCGACCAATTCAGACCGGCTCGTGGCTGACGTGATGGAGGCCGGCGGACTCGATGCCGACGTGCGGGTTGAGCTTGCCAACGGCAACTCCGCTCCGCTTGGCCAAGCGCTGAAAAATGAATTCGACGTCTCCGGTCTCACCAAAAGTGTCCTCAAAAAATATAATCAATTGGCGCAGTCCGACAAAATCGAGGCGCTGCTTGACCCGGAGAACGCAGCTGGGTTGAAGGAATACCTTTGGGGACGCGAGGTGGTCGACCTGCTGTCCGACTTTCCGGTGGCCGGAATGACGGCCGGTGATTTTTGCAGTGTCCTGCGGAAGATCACCCCGAGGCTTTACTCGATTGCCTCCAGCCCGCTGGCGCATCCCGGAGAGGTGCACCTGACCATTGCCGTGTTGCGTTACCACAGTCATGGTCGGGATCGTGAAGGGGTCTGCTCGACCTACGCAGCCGAGCGGGTTGTGGTGGGGGAGACGATGCCGGTGTTCCTGCATCACGACAAACATTTCAAGCTGCCGGAGGATGGCAATACGCCGATCATCATGGTCGGACCGGGAACCGGCATCGCGCCGTTCCGGGCGTTCGTTGAGGAGCGTGCCGCCACCGGTGCCGATGGGAGAAGCTGGCTGTTTTTTGGCGACCGAAACCGCGAGACCGATTTTCTCTACGGGGAAGAGTTCGAGCGTTATCACGCTGACGGCAAACTGACACGCATCGATCTGGCGTTCTCCCGCGATCAAGAAGAGAAAGTGTACGTGCAACATCGCATGCTGGAAAACGGGGCAGAGCTGTACGCGTGGCTGAACGACGGCGCGATGTTTTACGTGTGTGGCGACGCCTCACGCATGGCGGGCGACGTGCACGAGGCGTTGATCACGATCGCCGAGCGGGAAGGGGGTCACTCTCGCGAGGCCGCCGAGGCGTGGCTCAAGCAGTTGCAGGACGACCGGCGATACCTGCGGGATGTCTACTGAGCCTCGGCCGTTGCCGGTTCGCTTTCCCTGCCACAACCGCTGCAGTACGGCAATAGCGTCTGGGTCACTTCACCACATTCGCCGCAGGCATCGAACAATCCCTCGCCGCAGGACGGGCAGTTGTAGCGTGTTGACTCTGCCGTGTCGGTGGCATCGCCGGGAAGTCGTGGGCCGCGCTTGGTCCAGACTGCCTGCCGGAATGCCCCGCGCAAAATCGGGAAGTCGCACACCGGGCAACGATGATTTTGATACGCCTCGCGATGGCGTCGGATTACGATGTCCCTCCGTGGCCGGGTTGCGGACCGGATGGCCCAGACGAGGAACGCCCCGAGGATCAGGATCGCAGCGAGGATGGCGATGTACTTGAAAAAGTCGCGCGGGAAATGATCCCACATCACCAGCCACGTCATCCAAAACGTCGAGCCCAGTGCCGCCCAGTGAAACGGCTGATACATGCTGCCGCGCTTGCGTCGCACCAACCAGGCGGAGAAAAAAAGCAGCGGCACGACCACGGCCAGCTTGAGCGCCGCGATCTTCAGTTGATGCGAACGGAACGCGGCGTTGTATTCCGTGCTGGCTTTGTTTTCAAATTCGGATAACTCCTTCCCGTTTGCCTCGATGGATTGGTTGAGTTGATGCCGTTCGCTGTTGAGTGTCGTGATTGTTTCATTGGCGGACTCAAACTTGTCCTGCGCGTCGTAAAACCGCGTGCGGGCGTTCTCCATTGCCTGCCGGTCGACCTCGCTTGGCTCGCCGCCGCCCTCGAGGCTCAGGCGTTGCAGGTCGGCGATCTTTGTGAGCGCGGTCTCTGCATTGTTCATGCTTTGTTTCAGTGTGTCCTGAATTTCCTGCTGTCGCTTGATCTGTTTTTCGATCGCGTCGAACTGGGACTTCAACTCGTTGGCCTCCGCCTGCTTGGCCTCCGGGACGTGACGTTTTTGGATGGCGGAATAATCCGGCCCGGGCAGGTCGCCGATGTCGTTGAGGACGAAGCTCAGCAGCCAGATGAAAAACAGCGCGAGCAACACGCTGAGAAAACCGATCGCCGCCCGGAGGGAAAACGGGGCGCTGCTTTTTTTGGGCGTATCAGGCATGCCGAAACATTGGCGGGGAATCGCCTTCGGTCAAGCGCTTGGCTTATTCGCCGCCCAGCCAGACGGCGGCGTTCTCGATGATCCTGAGCACCGGCTTGACCTTGTACACCGCGTACTGCTGGTCGCCGGGCCGGAAGTAAAACACCTTCCCCTGGCCAAGCGACCAGATGGCACCGGAGCGGAAGTACTCACCGCCCTTCCACGTCTCGTCGAGGATCACCTCATCCGGTGTGGGCACGTGAAACGGTTCGTCGTACATCTCCGTTTCCGGGATGGTGAAGGTGGCGGGCACCCCCTGAGTGATCGGGTGCTTTTTGTTGATGATACGAATCTGGCTTGGCTGCGCCGGCGTGCAGCAGCGGGGGAACACGCAGTTCGGTCGCTCGACCGCGAGCTGGATGCGGCCATTTTCGTCGCGGCTGAATTCATGCAACTGGTGCGGCCGCGCATCGTCGGGTGCCTTTTGCCAGCGGATTTTGCCCTTGAAATTCACATCCACATTCTCGCGGATGCCCTCCGGCAATTGCGCGAGCGCGTCCTGCGCCGCCACCTCCTGCATCGCCACCATGAACGGCACCGCCCAGTGCGCCGAGTGTAGTACTACGAAGTCCAGTTTGCCGGCCTTGACGAGATCGACGATCTCCTGCGACTTGGCCTCGCTGATGTCACGATGCCGCACGTGGCCCCAGAAGATCAGCACATTCGCCTCGTTGAGCGCCCTGGTGGACAGGCCCTGTTCCGG